>CAYYBV010000067.1:0-9613 GCA_964469675.1 uncultured Verrucomicrobiota bacterium | reverse complement strand
TGGAGGAGCGTTTGGTTAACGAAAAACTATTCAACCATCCCGGGGTTTACCACGAATACTTTCATTTGATCAAAGCGCGGTTTTGGGAATTGTCTCCTCAAGGTCGGCAGAAAATCTTGGTTTGGATTGAGAATGCTACGCACGAAAAGGAATATCTGGCGGAGCACGAAGGCGATCTCACGGAAGAGCAGAAAACGAAAAGAATCAGATATTGGCAATACCGCAAACTCATTCCAATTCAGGAATATCTGAAGGGCGAATGGAAGAAGAGATTCGCCGTTTTGAAGGATGAATTCAAAGAACAGGAGATGCCGCCCGATTTTCTCGCATATTCATGGCCGACCAGAATCGGCGGCCCGGAGAGTCCAAAAAAAACGGTAGAGCTCGCTCAGATGACGCCGGCGGAGTTGGTTGCATATCTCAAAATCTGGAAGCCGTCTGGCGAGTGGGGGACTCCGACCCCTGACAGTCTCGGGTCCGCCATTGGCGGTGTTGTCGAGGAGCAACCGGACCGATATGCTGCGGAGATCGAACGGTTTATGGATGCCGATATAGATCCCACTTATGTTCGGCACATCATTTCTGGTTTCTGTCGCGCTTTAGAGAACGGCAAGCCTTTGCCCTATGGCCAGGTTTTCAAACTTTGCAAAGGGGTTGTAGATCAGCCGGCCAACATTCCGGGGCGCGTTGTTCCGAAAGGACTCAGAGAAGGTCTGGAAGTAGATCGCAACTGGCGCAATGCCAGAATCGAAATCGCGAGACTTCTTGAGAAAACGCTTGAAGAGAAGGCAAAATTGCCGTTTGAACTCCGTGAGGAAGTGTGGGCTATCATCCAACCGCTGACGAACGATCCAGAACCTGATGCTGAGTATGAGAAAAAGTACGGCGGCGACAATATGGACCCGCTTACGCTGTCGCTCAATACGATTCGTGGCAAGGCCCTCCATACACTGATGGGCTACGCAATGTGGGTCTATCGGAACATCAAAGAGGATGTCCGAACAAAAGAGAGTCAAACGCCATCTTTTAAGGACATGCCGGAGGTGCTGAAGGTGCTTGACCGGCGCCTTGATCTAAATGTGGACCGATCACAGACGAGTCGCGCGGTTTATGGCCAATGGCTTCCTCAACTGGTGCATTTGGGCTCGGAGTGGGTAGAGGCAAACTTGGACCGCATCTTCCCGCGAGAACCGGAATTTACGCCGCTACGCAATGCCGTTTGGCATACTTATCTGCTGTATGGTGGCAAAATATACTCTTCCGTCACGCGAGCCGTGATGAGCATTTATCGTGAAGAAGTTCTGGCGCTCACGGGAAAACAGATCGGCGAGAATACATACAAATCTCCGGAGACTCGTCTGGCTGAGCATGTGGTAAGTTTGTATTTATGGGGGGAGTATGGATTGGAGGACAACAGCCTGATTGACCTGTTCTTCAAAACTGAGTCGCCTCCGTTGACCGCTCACGCCTTGGACTTCATAGCTCGGGACACTTACGGAGCAAAGGTACCTCTTTCTGCCATCACGGAAAGGATGAAGGCTTTGTGGGATTGGCGAGTCGAGAGAGTTGGCGGTCCCGACAAGATGCCTAAGAAGGAATTGTCGGCGTTTGGATGGTGGTTTGCCTGTGGACAATTCGACGCGGCATGGGCTTTCAAACACCTTGAGGAAACGTTGAGGCAAACAGGTATCAGCCGTTCCAGCATGCAGGTGTGTGAACGGCTGAGCGCGCTGTTCTCCGGCCACCCGCACGAATCCCTACGATGCTTGCGCCTTTTCGCAGACAGGAATGACGATTCGTGGTTCTTTCGGAGTGCTCGCAAGCAGAAAGGGGCGAGGGCGATTCTTGAGCAAGCGATGGAATCAAATGATGAAGCTGTTCGGAATAAGGCAGAGGAGATTGTTAATCTGCTGGGATCCAAGGGATACCTGGAATATCGGGAATTGCTCAGATCCCGACGAAAGGATAAGGATATTGTTGAAAAATAATTACCGCCACGCTGATGTTCGTGCAAGATTAAGGGGAAAATAATTCAACTGTGTGTGGTTTGGCTCTTCTGGACCCTGAACCGCAGGCATCTTGAAGCAATCATTTAATTTGTGTGTGTGAATGTGTGTGTTATTGACCACCCGATTTCAGTCCGTCGCAAAGTGGAGCGGAAATATCCCCGGAAAGCAAAAACGCATTCAAGCCTTTATTTACAGGCTTAAATGCGTTTCAGGATGTTTCAAAGTGGGTGGAGGATAAGGGAGTTGAACCCTCGACCTCCTGAATGCCATTCAGGCGCTCTAGCCAACTGAGCTAATCCCCCATAATGCAAAACCACTCAATGCGAGTTGTATAATTCCCGATGGCAGAAAAAAGTCAAGCCTCGAATCCCAGCCTGGATTTTTGGTTGCCGGTGGGCATCCGGTGATAGCCGAAAAGCAAGCTGACGATGCTGATAACCAAACTGCCACAACCAACGCCGACCATGATGAGGCGATGCGCAAAACTGGCGCGAGCCATGCCGTGGTCTTTTAAAGCATGGTGTTGATCAATACGCGGACAAAGCCGAATGTGGCCGAAATCAGCGGAATGATCGGTTTGGCGAACACATTGAGGATCACGCGCGCAGGACCGCGATCCACAGGCTCGGCCAATGAGCGAGAAGATGCCCGGTACTATACAGGCCGGCGGACCAGGCGGCTAATATTAGCGCATGGTGGTTCTACAAGCATGCTGATGTCCTCGCGGATTATTTGAGCATGCGACGATTGTCGCAATCTGAACCTTATGGTGAAATGATCAAGGCGAGGCAAGCCAAAAGTGCCGGAGTATTGTTTGCGGCGACAAAATTTATGGCCGCGTTTGGATTTGCATGGCCTGGTTTTTGATGTATAGTAATTTTGATTTTAGTATGGCAATTTTTTATGAATCAAATTGTTGTTATTCTGATGCAACTGCTGGCGTTGTTTCTGGCGATCGTGCCGCACGAAGTTGCTCACGGGTACGTGGCCTGGAAGCTGGGTGATCCCACCGCCCGCCGTGCACATCGGTTGACGCTCAATCCGCTGGCCCACATCGATCTGTTTGGCTCCATCATACTGCCCGGGATGCTGATGCTCATGCACAGTCCGGTCCTTTTCGGCTGGGCCAAACCGGTGCCGTTTGATCCACGTTATTTTAGCGATCTGCGCCGGGGGATTATGCTGGTGGGCGCGGCCGGACCAATTACTAATTTTGTCATGGCTGTTTTGAGTGCGTTGTTGTATCGCATGATCGGGCCGGCGAGCGGTTTTTTTGCGCTGTTCCTGGCTTATCTGTGCATAACCAATATTATTCTTGGCGTTTTCAACCTGATTCCCATTCCGCCACTGGATGGTTCGCGCGTCATGATGGGGATTATACCGGAAGAGTGGGTGGGGCCTTACCTACGAATGGAGCCGTTCGGATTTGTTATTATTTTTGGTTTGCTTTGGTTGGGAGCATTGGATCGGGTTATCAGTCCGGCGGCATTTTTCCTTTTCCGCTTCCTGCTGGGTACAGCCTGAATCCGGCGAACGCCCGCAGACCATGGGTGGGCGACTGCGGTCCGGAAGTTCCCCTGTAAATGCGCTTTATAATTTATGCGCGTTTGAGAAATGGATTGATCCGGAACTCTTCGGCCAATTTCGTTTCCGGTCCGTGACCGGGAATGATGCGTGTTGCGTGCGGTAATTGCGCCAGCTTGCGCAGGGATTGGGTCAGCACCCGCCCGTCGCCGCCCGGAATATCGGTCCTGCCCACCGTGCCTAGAAACAGCGTATCTCCGGAAAAAAGGATGCCTTCGTCCGCAAAATAGAAACATACGCTGCCTGGTGAATGACCCGGTGTGCCGATCACCTGGTAATTCAAGCCACCGTCTGTCCAGGTCTGGCCATTCGCCAGTGTGCGGGGCGCGCTGGCCGGTCGCTGTGGTACAGAATAATATGGTGGCAGCTGGTTTGATGGCGTGAAGGCCCAGTTAAAATCCAGTGTGTGCATGGCAAAGGGAGCGGGGTGCTTTTTGGACACTTCCGCCAGGGCGCTGATATGATCCATGTGGCCATGTGTCAGCAGGTAACAGGCCGCGTCCAGTCCGTGCTTCTCAAGAAAAGCCAGGATGACGGCGGCATCGGCGCCCGGGTCAATCACCAGCGCGTGCCGCTCTGGCCCCCATACTACAGAACAAGTGGCCTGGAATGGCCCGACGATAAGGCGTTCGATATTCATGGCAGGTGTTACGATACTTGATTAATCTTGATTTGACCATCCGAATATTTTAATTATACAGCTTGACTTTTCATCCAGCTGATAATGTGCCGTGTGCTACCGAGATCATGACAAATCACATTTCAGAAAACAGCCGCTCCGATACCGTGGCTCCCGTAATAGAAGGCTTTCGCATTCTCGCCAAGCTGGGACACGGCGCGACATCTTCAGTTTGGAAGGCCGAGCAAGTATCGCTCAACAGGGTTGTGGTTATCAAGGTGCTTGCCGAGCGGTTGACCCACGAGCCGGAGGATGTGGCCCTGTTCAAAGCCGAGGCGCGTTTAGCGGCCAATTTCAAGCACACGGGCATTGTGCAAGTCTATGATTTTGGCCAATCCGCCAACGGGCAGTGCTATTACTTTGTGATGGAATATATTTCGGGTTATTCGGTTGGCGACTGGATCCGCCGGAAAGGCCGGATCACGGAGCCCGAGGCTTTGGTTGTTACCCAGGCGGTGGCGGATGCTCTGAAATATGCCTGGGATCTTTCGCAAATCGTACATTGTGATATCAAGCCGGATAATATCATGGTTGATGGGGATGGTTCAATCAAGGTTGCGGACCTTGGGCTGGCCCATCCGGTCAAAACCATGGTCAGCCCGCCCGGCACCGCCGCGAAGGAAGTGATTATTACGGGCACGCCGAATTACATGGCCCCTGAACAGGTGCGTGGTTCGGATGCGCTTGATTGCCGTGCGGATATTTATGCGCTTGGCGCATCCTTGTATCATATGGTCACCGGTCAATTGCCTTTCGGTGACAGCCCCCCCGATGTGGTGCTGGAGCGTCAGTTAAATGAAGATTTTGAATATCCACAAAAAGTCAACCCGGATTTATCCACGGCGGTCACGCGATTGATATTAAAAATGACCGCCAAGGAACCATCCGCGCGATTCCAGAATTGGAACGAGGTGCTGGCCGAAGTTGTTCCGCTCGAGCGCCAGATGCGGAAACCGGACGCCGCTTTAAGTGAACGCGCATCTGGGGCCGATTTGAAAAAAGATGCTGTCTTGGCCGGTAGTGGATTAGTTTGCCGATATTGCGGTAAGCTTATGCATCCGCAGGCCATGTATTGTGAATTCTGCGGCAAGTCCGTGGTTGCTCAAGCGCAAACATCGGTTGAAAACCTTAAACAAACTACGATTCGCTTGAGGCCCGTCCCGGAGAGCTCCGGGACGAGAGCCAAGCCTCTCCGGGTAAAGTCTTCGGTAATCGGACCACGGGTTGCCACACCGGCAGTCCAGTCGCTCAACGCATTGGGGCGCTGGTATAAATCCTTGGGTAATATTTTTCGTATGTTTTTGACTGTGTGTTTGCTGGTTTTCTTCGGATACTATGCATATCAGAAAACCAAATATGGCAATGATATATGCTTGCCGCTGAAGGCCGCGGTTTTGCGTGCTGTTCGGCCAGCTTTTGAGAAAATCTGCCTGCCTAATGGATGGGGGCGGCAGTGGAGCGCACCATGGAGCACGGGGGCATTGCGGGCGCTCTTTAAAACCACGCCGATACCGCCGCCAAAAGCGGCCCAGAAGGTGGCACTGCCGCCGAAAGAAACAGCAGCGTCGGCGGAGTTGCCGGAATCAGAAGACGCGGTCGTGGAGGCAGTATCATCGCCGCTGCCGGCGCAAGCGGCGTTGCCGGAAGCCACTCTGCCGGTAGCAAATGAAGCGGACATATCCGATCAGCCCGAAGCGCTGGTGCAATCAGCAACGCCTCCGGTGGATGGCAAGTCGCTGGAGGATGGCAAGTCGGCGGAGCCAGGCCCGGGCGCGGCTTCGCTCAAGTCGCTTCAGGACGTGGAGTACGAGAATATTCTGCAAAAATGCAAACAACAAAAACCTAAAGCCGGCGACCAGATAACGCTCCGGTTTAAAATTGGTCGGCCGCCGCTCAAAGGGGTGGTTGAACAGATAACCGCCGAAGGCGTTAAGATCAAGATACCTTCCGGCAGCATCGAATATCCTTTTCGCCTCTTGGCGGAAGAAAATCGTTTGATGTTTTTTCCCGAAGAACGCGCCCGCCGCCTGCAGCGGCAGAAAATCGGGAAGGGCGAGTGATTGGCCCGCAGGGCATTGAGTGCAAAGCGTGAGGTGCGTATCTCGCAAAAAAATCAGCGATCAGCAAGCCGTTCTTTGTTCCCGTCAGCTGGCGGGTTTTTCTTTTTTTCGCTCAACGCTTCACGCTCGATGAACGATATCCCGCGCGGCATTGGCGGCAGGCCGAAGATCATCGCCAGGCTTTGGGCAATATCGTAGAATCCGTTGCGTATGCCCAATGAACGTCCGGGCCTTACCGGCTGATAAGCCAGGAGCGGCACGTATTCCCGCGTGTGATCCGTTCCTCGAAAAGTGGGATCGTTACCATGGTCGGCGGTGACGATGAGCCAGTCGGTGGGACGCAATACGGCCAGGAGGTCGCTGAAAAAAAGATCGGTTTGTTCCAAGGCAGCCGCATAGCCCTTGGCATCCCGCCGGTGGCCGTAGAGCATGTCGAAGTCAATTAAATTTGCAAAGATCAGGCCTTCGGTCTGGCTGCGCGCCAATTTTAGGACCTGCTCTTGCGAGGCCTTTTTGGTGTTGGTGTGGAATGAGCGTGTAAGACCGCGGTGGGCGAAAATATCTTCAATTTTGCCTACCCCGGTTACCAGCACTCCCGCCGATTTCAGGCGGTCAAGCACGGTAAATTCTGGTAGGGGATACGAATAGTCACGGCGGTTTTCGGTGCGCTGGAAAGCACCGGGTTGTCCCACGAATGGCCGGGCAATAACCCGGCCGACTTGGTAAGGATCACAGAGCGTACGAGCTGTTTCGCAAGCGCGGTACAACTCGTTCAATGGTATTTTTTCCTCATGGGCCGCAATCTGGAACACCGAATCGGCGCTGGTATACACAATCCAGACGCCTTCACGCATCTGGCGTGCGCCCAGTTCCTGGATAATCGCAATCCCGCTGGCGGCCTGGTTACCAATTAGACGTCGGCCGGTCTTGGCTTCGAAGGCTGCGACCAGTTCCGGCGGGAAGGATGGTGGACCCTTGGGAAACAGGTGAAATCCGCGGGAAAGCTCCAGCCCGGCAATTTCCCAGTGGCCGGTGGTCGTATCTTTGCCTTTCGATACTTCCCGCATGGCGCCATAGCTGGCCAGTGGTTGTTCCTCGGCAGGAACTCCACGAATAGGGGCGCCTGCAGGCATCATTACCGGGATGTTGCCGAGTCCCAGCCGCTGGAGGGTGGGCAGATGGATTCCGCCCACTGTTTCCGCCAGATGAGCAAGGGTGTTGGCGCCGGTGTCACCATACTCCGCCGCATCCGGTGCCGCGCCGATACCAACGGAATCAAGCACGATCAATATTACATTCATGTGCAAATGTTCCTTGTTTTGGTTTTATGATAAAATCCTTTTTGTTGGTTGTCTATCGGAAATAATGTTGAATAAGCCCGCGCCAGCTGTTAAAATATCAACTCAAGGGACAAGGGCGATATGATTAAATACCTCAAGAATCCACTGCGTGAAGGCTTGCGCCTGCAGCGCACACCGGAACCATGCACCGTCGTCATTTTAGGCGCTTCCGGTGACCTGACCAAACGCAAGCTGGTCCCGGCGCTCTATAACCTTGATTTGGAGCGGCTTTTGCCGAACAGCATTTCGATAGTGGGCATGGCGCGCCGGCCCATTCCTGCCGAAGATTTCCGTAACCAGATGCGTGATGGTATTAATACCTTTTCACGTAAACGGCCAGTTGATGCGTCGGTTTGGGAGAGTTTTTCCAGGAGCATCGAATATTTGCAGGGAAATTTTGATGATCCGGATGCTTATCGGCGTCTGGCGATATTGTTGAACCGGCTGGATGCCGAGCGTGGTACGGCGGGGAATCGGCTGTTCTATCTGGCCACCGCGCCCGATTATTTCCCCGTCATTCTTGAACAACTGGGCGTGGCCAAACTCAATCTCAGTCCGTCTGGCGGATGGGTCCGGACCGTGGTCGAGAAGCCGTTCGGGCATGATTTAAACACCGCCCGGGAACTGAACCGCATGGTCCACACCGTTTTTGACGAGGATCAAATCTACCGCATTGACCATTACCTGGGCAAAGAAACAGTGCAGAACATTTTGGTGTTCCGCTTTGCCAATGGCATTTTTGAGCCGCTCTGGAATCGCAATTTTATCGATCATGTTCAAATCACGGTGGCGGAATCCGTCGGTGTGGAGGGGCGCGGCGGATATTATGAAACGGCCGGAGTCATCCGTGATATGATTCAAAATCACATGCTGCAGTTGGTCAGCCTGATGGCCATGGAGCCGCCCTCGGCCATGGATGCCGATGCCGTGCGCGACGAGAAAGTCAAGGTGCTTGGATCAATCCGTCCGTTCCGGCCGGATGACGTGAACGTCATGACCGTGCGCGGCCAGTATGGAATTGGCGCCATCAATGGCAAGTTTGTGCCGGCCTATCGCGATGAGAAAAATGTGGCGGTCAACTCGACCACCGAGACTTACGCTGCCTTCAAGTTATTCATTGATAATTGGCGCTGGGCGGGTGTTCCGTTTTACCTGCGCTCGGGCAAGCACCTGCCCAAAAGGATTACGGAAATTGCCATCCAGTTTCGGCAGGCGCCCCTCTCGCTGTTTGACAGCGCCCTGGAAGGTATGGATCCAAACCTGCTCGTGTTGCGGATTCAGCCCGACGAGAGCATTTCAATCAAATTCAGTTCCAAGGCGCCAGGCCAGGCCATTAACATCCGGCCGGTGAAAATGGAGTTTGATTATGGGACGGCATTTGGCATGGAGCCGCCGGAAGCCTATGAGCGGCTTCTGCTGGACGCCATGCTGGGCGATGCCACGCTGTTCACCCGCGCGGATGAGGTCGAAATGGCCTGGTCGCGCATTATGCCGATCCTGGATGGCTGGAAGGCCTTCCAGCCCGGCGACTTTCCCAATTACGAGGCGGGGACCTGGGGCCCGGCCAGTGCCGATAATTTTATGGCCCGCGATGGGCGAAGTTGGATGCGTTTATGAGCAGTCGCATAGCGGCCGGACCGCGGCAGGTTGCGCCCACCGCAATTGAGCGTGAATTGGAAAAATTATGGATTGCCCTGCCGCGGATCGGGGGAACGCCGGCATCCACGAGCGTGAACATGCGGGCAGTCATGGCCAACCTGGTGGCCGTCGGTGGATCTGCTCAAGAAACCAACCGTGCGATGGAAGTGATTGGTAACGTCCTTGGTCGCAATCCATGCCGCGTGATTATGGTCACATCCGAACCGGATATTGATCCTCCGCGGCTTGTTGCGGTAGTTTCCATAATTTGCCAGGCTTCCGAAACCTGCCAGCGTAGTGTCT
>CAYYBV010000066.1:6323-9744 GCA_964469675.1 uncultured Verrucomicrobiota bacterium | reverse complement strand
GGGGCATTGGGGACAAAATTTCGCTGGTTCTGGCGCCGTTGGTGGCCTGCTGCGGGGTTGCCGTGCCTATGATTGCCGGGCGCAGTCTGGGAATTACCGGCGGAACGATCGACAAGCTGGAATCCATCCCCGGTTACCGCACCCAGCTTGATGAGGCCGCTTTTCTCCATGTGCTGAATACCTGTGGCTGTGCCATTATCCGTGCCATGGATATGCTTGTGCCCGCCGATAAAAAACTTTATGCGCTCCGCGATGTGACCGGTACGGTACCTTCAGTGCCCTTGATCGTATCCAGTATTTTGAGTAAAAAAATGGCGGCCGGCATTGATGGTTTGGTGTTGGATGTAAAATGGGGGCGCGGTGCGTTTATGCAGACCCGTGCGGATGCCGAGGTTTTGGCGCGCGCGCTGGTTGTAAGCGGGCGACACTTGGGATTACGCATCGCGGCGATCATCACGGATATGAATCAGCCTTTGGGTCGCGCGGTTGGCAACTCCCTGGAAGTGGCGGAAAGTGTGGACGTTCTGCGGGGTAAAGGGCCGGCGGATGTGCTGGCGCTTACCCTTGAGCTTGGTGCGCGCATGCTCCTGATTGGTCGCGTAGCCGCCAGTCGTGAGCAGGCCCTGGCGCAGTTGCGCGCCAAACTGCAGTCCGGCGAGGCGTTTGCACGTTTGCAAACCATGGTGCGCCTGCAGGGCGGTGAAGTGGG
The DNA here is from genome assembly GCA_964469675.1 of uncultured Verrucomicrobiota bacterium. Taxonomy (GTDB): domain Bacteria; phylum Verrucomicrobiota; class Kiritimatiellia; order JAAZAB01; family JAAZAB01; genus VSJD01. Next base: position 9,035 of record CAYYBV010000066.1, on the reverse strand, counting down.
CGTGCTGGATAATCCGGCACGGATGCTCTCAGCCGCCATCCGTGAACCCTTGCCGGCTGGTTGTGCCGGTTTTGTTCAAACCGTTGATGCCGCCGCCATTGGCCGTGCCGCCCTGCTTTTGGGTGCCGGACGTATGCGCGTAACGGACAAGGTTGATCCCATGGCCGGTATTGCCGCGCTGAAAAAAACAGGCGAGGCGGTGACTCTTGGCGAGCCCATGGCAATCCTGCATACAAACCGACCGGATCGCTTGGCGGAAGCACGTGCACTGGTTACGGACGCCTTCCGGATCACCGCCGCTCCCGTTTTGCCGTCCCCACTAATCACGCTTGAAATACCGGAGGCACCAATATGAATCTGTCTATACTCGCGCAAGGCGTGCAAGCCGTGCGCATAGCCTTTCCCAAGGCCAAACCGGTGGGGGGGCTTATCCTAGGTTCCGGATGGCGCACGGTCGCGACGGCCTTTGAAACAAAAGGGCGCCTGGATTATGGCGCTATTCCCGGGTTGGGTAATCCGACCGTGGCCGGTCATGATGGCGCCTTGCTTTGGGGAAAATGTTCCGGCCTAGAGACGTTTGTTTTCCTGGGTCGCCGGCATTGGTATGAAGGTGTCGGCTGGGAAAGCGTTGCTTTGCCCATTTATCTGCTTAAGGTGTTTGGTGCGTCGCTTGTGGTGCTGACCAACGCTGCCGGTGGTATCCGGGCCGACCTGACTCCGGGCGCGTTGATGGTCATTGACGACCACATCAACGCCAGGGGCGTCCATCCGCTGGTTGGGCCACACGATCCTTGTTGGGGTGTGCGTTTTCCAGATTTGACGCAGGTTTACGATGCCGACCTACGCCGGTGGATGTCGCGTGCGGCGCAACGCCTGGCAAAGACGCTGGCTCATGGGGTATATCTGGCAACCTCAGGGCCAACCTACGAAACGCCTGCAGAAATTCGCGCGTTTCGCGCCTTGGGTGCTGATGCCGTGGGCATGTCCACCGTTCCGGAAGCCATACTGGCCCATGCCGCCGGCCTGCGGGTGGGCGCGCTTTCCTTTATCGCTAACCGGGCGGCCGGCCTTGGCGACCGACCGCTGGCGCACGAAGAAATTACCGCCGTCGCGGAAAGCGCTGCTCCCATCATGGGCCGAATCGTGCAGGCGCTGTGGAAAGATCTGGCCGCAACAGACGGCAGGCGGTAGGCTTAAGGCGGTAGACCAATTAAACATGGAGCATAAATCGAATAACTGATGATAGATCAATAAAAATGATTTCTAAGCAACAAAATAATCTAATTAAAAAGGCGGTCACGGCCATGCGGCGCGCCTACGCGCCTTATTCCCGGTTTTGTGTCGGTGTGGCCCTGCTGACCCGGGAAGGCCGCGTCTTCCAGGGCTGTAATATGGAAAATGCGTCATATGGCCTGACGTTATGCGCGGAACGTACGGCTCTGGGCGCCGCCGTTGCGGCGGGACATCGCCGCTTCACGGCAATAGCTATCGCCTCCAGCGGGCAAACCGCACCAATGCCTTGCGGGGCCTGCCTGCAGGCGCTGGCCGAATTCTGCCGACCGGACTTTATCATTGTAACGGCCGTCGCCAAGAATCCAACGGCCATATCCGTTTATACGCTCAAGGGGCTATTGCCGCAGGCTTTCCGGTTGGGATAATTTATTCATGATTTCCATTCCCACCAATTCGCTCAGTGAAGGTGCCCGAGCTGTGGTTCGGCGTTTGACGGAAGCGGGCTTCACGGCCCTTTGGGCGGGCGGCTGTGTGCGCGACCTCATCATGGGACGCACACCGAAGGATTTTGACATTGCCACCTCGGCCGTGCCTGATCAGGTAGAGCGTCTGTTCCCGGGCGCAATGACGGTGGGCAAGGCGTTCGGCGTGGTGCTGGTGAGAGTCCAGGAGCATATGTACGAGGTGGCCACCTTTCGCAAAGACCAGGCTTACCGCGATGGGCGCCATCCCGAAGGCGTGGAGTTTGCCGATGAGCGGACCGATGCCCTGCGCCGCGACTTTACGGTGAATGCGCTGTTTCTTGACCCCCTGTCCGGGGCGGTGCGCGACTATGTTGGCGGCCAAGTGGACCTGGCCGCGCGCTTAATCCGGGCCGTGGGCCGAGCGGATGACCGGTTTGCGGAAGACCATCTGCGTATGCTGCGTGCCGTGCGGTTTGCAAGCACGCTCGATTTTAAACTGGACCCGGCCACGGCCGATGCCATTCGCCAGCACTCCCACCAGATTGCCAAAGTCAGTGCCGAGCGTATTCAGCAGGAAGTGACGCGTATTTTACTGGAGGCGCCGCAACCTGGTGCGGCCTTTGAACTTCTCCAGGATGTCGGCCTGCTCGTGGTTATCCTGCCGGAGGTTTCGGCGCTACGTGGCCAGGCCCAGCCCCCGCAGTTTCATCCCGAGGGTGATGTCTGGACGCATACGGTCATGATGTTAAATGCCATGCGCCAGCCAGACTTGCGCCTGGCGTATGCCGTCCTGCTCCACGATGTGGGCAAGCCCGGCACGGCCAAGTTTGTGGAAAACCGCATCAGGTTTAATTGTCACGCTGGCGTGGGCGCGGCCATGGCCGAAAAAATCCTAAAGCGCCTGCGTCTGCCGAATGACGACATCAAGGCCATTATGTTTTGCATTGGCAACCACATGCGGTTTATGGATGTCCAGCGAATGCGCCAGGCGACGCTCTGTCGGTTGGTGGGGGCG
>CAYYBV010000066.1:3791-6230 GCA_964469675.1 uncultured Verrucomicrobiota bacterium | reverse complement strand
TGGAGTTGCATCGCCTGGATTGTGCCGCCAGTCACAAGGACCTCTCAAACCATGCATTTCTGGTCGCGTTTCAAACGGCGCGCCGGTCCGAACCGGTCCTGCCAAAGCCATGGGTCACAGGGCATGACATTATATCATTGGGTGTTACCGCCGGTCGTGAGATTGGTCGATGGAAACAGCGGGCTTACGATGCGCAGTTAGACGGTTTGGTGGCCAATCGAGAGGCGGCGCTGGCCTGGCTCTGCCGCGAGCTGGCCGAAAAATAGAATTTGCATTTTTTATTCTTGCCTGGAAAATGTAAAAAGTATTTAATCGGAAATCATTTGGGTTCAGTTCTGGATGTTTGCACCCATGCTATCAATACAAAGGGGGCGCTGTAATGAGAACCGGAAAAAAGATCACAATATTGACGCTTTCAATTTCCCACGAGCTGGCCGAAGAATTTTTAAACTCTTTTAGCGCCGCGCCGAATAAAGAGCTGGCCATTAATAATTTCCTGGTAAATTTTGAAATTGTCGCGGGGGATCCGGGCCAGGACCAGAAATTTGCGGAATACCTGGCCAAGGCGGATGCCATTGCGGTCGTGATCCGCTTTCTGGATGTGCTTTCCCTTGAAAAGATTAAAAACATTTACCGGGCCCTGCCAGATGCGCTTAATATTCCCGTGGCCATTTTCATGTTGCGCGACAAGGACGAGACGGACTTCAAGATCAGCTGCCCCTCATGCGGCCAGAAGCTTTGGTTGAGGGACACGGATGTTGGCAAGCGCGGGCGATGTCCCAATTGTACCAAGCCGTTCGTTATTCTCTCGCAAGGCGATCATCTGAAGTCACAGTTGATGTTGCCGGAGAAGGTTGAGACTTTCAAGGTCACACGCAGTAACCCCGAATCGTTCCAGACCGCTTTGATCAAGCTGTGTGGAGGCATGCCGGCGGGGATCAAGCCGGCCGATTTGAGCGTTAATGACGAGGCGCTGAAAAACGCGACGGTTCGGATTCAGATTCAAAGCACCTGATGGGCTGTAATCCCCCGCGAACCTTGATGATTACGGGGCAAGGCGCTGAAGCAGGAGATCAAAGCGCTTGTCTTTCCTGAGCGAGTTCAGGTCGCGGTCCTCGCGAATCCAGCGTACATCCCGGTAGCCCAGGACAATGGCTTGCTCCAGGGATGCCAACGCCTCGTCGGTCCGGTCAAGCAAGGCGTAACTGCAGGCCAGGTTATACCAAATCAGCGGTTCACGCGGACACAGCCGGGTCAATGCCAGGTCCGTGTTCAGCCCCTCCTCATAACAGCCGGTTCGCGTGTACAGGTCGCCCAACGTCTTGAGCACGTCCACATCCTGTGGGCAGCGGCGCGCAAGCGATTCCAGGAAGGCCATTTCCTTGCGCAGTTCGGCTTTGATCTTGCGTTTTGTTTTCATGCCGAGGATTCTTCCGCCCAGCCGCTGACCCTGCGTAACGCTCGGGCAAAGGAGGGTCAGTCGGTGCTCTACTTGCTTTTTGCGTAGGCCCGCGTAACTTTCCGTAAAATCGCCACGATATCGTCGGCCTCCTGGTTGCCCCAGCTTTCATACAGGGGCATGTGAAAATGTGCGTCCAGGGCCGCCAACGCGTTGGGACAGGGGAAGTTCCGGCCCGCATCGCCCCGGTATTGCGTCGCGGTCCAAGGCAGGCCGCTCGTGCCGAACACACGCCGACGACGATACCAATCCTGCATATGGCAGGGATTGACATAGCGTTCACTCACCTGCAAACCTTCCGCGGCTAAGGCGCGGCAGAAAGTCGCTTTGTCGCACGTCGCGGCATCGGGATGAAAGCGCAGGCGCAAAAACCAGCAGCTGGATTCGGCCCCGGCCACCGGGGGCGGAAGCGATACGGCCTTCAGCCCGCGCAGGCCCCGGGCAACCCGGCCGGCCAGTTCCCGACGTCGCGCGACGATCATCGGCAACTTCCGCAACTGGACGCTGCCGATTGCGGCCGCCAGGTCGCTGAGATTGAAATTCAGCGACGCTAGGGCATTGTCTGCGCCCTTGGGCAATCCGAACGGCTTGCCGCGATCGGACGCCCGGCGGGCTTCCCAGTAGAGCTTTTCATGGCGCGTAAATACTACGCCGCCCTGGCCGCCCGTGCAGTGATGTTTGCCGAACATCGTGGAAAAAGCGGCTATATCGCCGAACGTACCCACCAGCCGCCCTTGTATCCGCGCGCCATGCGCCTGGGAGCAATCTTCCACCACAGGCAATTTATAACGGCGGGCGACTTTCAGAATTCCCGGCAGGTCGGCCGGCTCGCCGAAAATATGCGCCAGGACAATCGCACGGGTCTGCGGGGTAATGACCGCCTCGATTTCCCTGGGCCCGGGTGAAAACCGGCCCGGCGCGGCATCGGCAATGACCGGAATGCAGTTCTGGAGCGGGATCGACATAATGCCGCCAGGATC
>CAYYBV010000066.1:0-3781 GCA_964469675.1 uncultured Verrucomicrobiota bacterium | reverse complement strand
TTCTGAAAAAGGTTCCAGGTTAAGGGCGCGCAGTGCCACGTAGACGGCCGTCGTGCCGGAATTGACGCCATCCGCGAACCCGCCGCCCATGGCGTCGGCGAATTCACGGCAATACGCTTCTTCCTCCGGCCCGTTATAACCAAAGGCATTGCCCGAGGCAATGGCGCGGTCGAACACGGCGTCCACGGCCGACTTCTCCTCCAGGCCCATCAGGTTACGGGGCGGCCACGGGGTCGTGCGTACTTTGGGCCCGCCATGCAAAGCAAGGCGAACAGCGGGCTTAACGGCGCGGCGCAAAAACTTCTTCATTTCGGATTGTTCTTTTCTTGGATTAACCACATCGCCCGCCAGATGGTGGGCCGGTTGGTCGCCGATATGGCAAATGCCCTGTAATTCAAGCAAATCCGGCCCGGCTGTCAATGGTAAATGGGGCGCAGAAAAAGCTTGCAGATCGGACAACCGGGATTATAATGAAGGCAATTAATATAAAAACATCTGGCTTGTGTCTTTTTCATAAGGAGACACTACCTGCAAGCCAGTCTGGTTGAATAACACCCCGTTTATCAATGAAAAGGAGAATAGCCATGAAAAAAGCAATGAAAACCGCCCTTACCGCCAAACGCATAACGTTTAAGGCCGCGGCCAGCCCAAAGAGCACGGTATCCCTCGCGGGGACGTTTAACCAGTGGAATGTCAAGCGGCATCCGATGAAAGACATCAGCGGAACTGGTATTTATACAATTACACTGATGCTCCCCAAGGGCGAGCATGAGTATAAGTTTGTAATTAACGGCAACTGGGTCGTGGATCCCGAATGCCGCAATTGGGTGCGCAATACCTACGGGACACTTAACAGTGTTCTAAGGGTGGAATAGCCCAAAATTTTTCGGAGTTTTTACGCTTTACCTCCAAGCCTTGCTTTGTTTTGTTCTTAAAGCATAGGCTGGAAGATTGTTTATTGCGGCATGCAAACACTACGGTTCTTCACGATTTCTCCGGCGGTCCCCGAAAAAATCAATTTTCTGGAAGCCCTTGCCCGCAATCTGTGGTGGTCTTGGAATGCCGATGCCATTGAACTTTTCCGACGGATTAACCGCGAGCTTTGGAAAGAGAGTCGGGCTAACCCGATTCTCTTTTTGAGCCGTGTGCCCCAGGATCAGTTGGCGGCGCTGGCCGCCGACGAAAGTTTCATGGCCCACCTTGCGCGCGTGCGGCAGGCCTTTGAAAAGGAAACCCTGCAACCGCCCGATACGCGTAGCCCGGTGTATCTGCCGGGCGATTGCGTTGCCTATTTTTGCGCCGAGTTCGGTGTTCACGAAAGCTTGCCTCTTTTTGCCGGAGGCTTGGGTGTATTGGCCGGTGACCATCTGAAGGCGGCTTCCAACATGGGTTTGCCCCTCGTTGCGGTGGGCCTTCTTTATTTTCGCCAATACCTGAACAACGACGGGTGGCAACAGGAAACCTATCCGGAAAACGAGATTCACAACCTGCCACTGAAACGGGTTCTTAAGCCCGACAGCCATCCATTGAACATCCAAATTCCCGCCCCGGGCCATACCCTGCATGCGGCCGTCTGGAAAGTTCAGGTCGGTCGTATCCCTGTCATTTTGCTCGATTCCAATATTCCGGATAATCCACCCGAATGGCGCAATATTACGGGCCAGTTGTATGGCGGCGACCATCGTACGCGCCTCCTGCAGGAGATACTGCTGGGCATCGGTGGTTTGCGTGCTCTTGCGGAAATGGGGATCGAACCGCAGGTGTGCCATATGAACGAAGGCCATTCCGCGTTCATCAGTTTGGAACGGCTTGCCCGTCTCATGGGCAACCATGGCTTGGATAAAGAGACGGCCATGGAAATCATCGTGCGCACCAATGTGTTCACGACGCACACTCCCGTGGCCGCCGGCCATGACGAATTTCACGTGGATATGCTTCGCCCGTTTTTTGAGGCATTGCACGTGTCCCTGCATACAACCGTGGACGATCTGTTGAACCTAGGTCGTGCCGCGCATGCGGTCAGTAACGCGCCCGTCTCCATGACGGTGCTGGCCCTGCGCCTGTCACAATATTGCAATGGCGTTAGTCGCCTGCATGGCGCCGTTGCGCGTCGCATGTGGATGCACCTGTGGCCTGGCTGTCCGGAGGATGAAATTCCGATTACCTCCATTACCAACGGTGTGCACACGCCATCATGGCTTTCGCCGGAAAACAACTTGCTGTTTGACCGTTACCTTGGTTCCCAATGGCACACCAAGCCCGGGGATGCCGCCATGCTGGAGCGGATTGACCAGATTCCGGACGAAGAACTCTGGCGCGCCCATGAACTTGGTCGTTCCGGACTGATCCGCGCCTGCCGGGAATGGGTTACGCGCCAGATGCGTCGGCGCAACGCTGGCAAGGGCGAACTGGAGGCAGCCAAAACCTTGCTTGACCCGGCCATTCTGACCATTGGGTTTGCAAGACGGTTTGCGACCTACAAGCGTGCCGGGCTTTTATTGCACGACACCGCGCGATTTGAAGCGCTGTTGACCGGCAAGACACCGATCCAGATAATTTTTGCCGGCAAGGCCCATCCGCGTGACAACGAGGGCAAGGAAATCATCCGCCAGATCGTGCATTTCTCGCGCCGTGCCCAGGTGCGCCACCGCATCATTTTCATCGAGGATTACGACATTGATGTGGCGCGTTATCTGGTCCAGGGTGTGGATGTGTGGCTTAACACGCCACGGCGTCCACTGGAGGCCAGCGGTACATCCGGCATGAAGGCGGCGATTAACGGGGCACTGAACGTCAGCATTCTAGATGGCTGGTGGGACGAAGCCTATACGCCTGAACGTGGCTGGAGTATCGGGCGCCGTGAGGAATACCAGGATGTCGGCTATCAGGATGCCGTGGAAAGCCAGGCGCTCTATAATTTGCTGGAGAGTGAAGTGGTTCCTTGTTTTTATACGCGGCCTAACAATCATCTGCCGTTACCGTGGGTCAGGATGATGAAGGCGGCCATCAAGATGGCGTTTGTCAGTTTCAGCTCGCATCGTATGGTGCGGGAATACGAGGAGCGGTTTTATATTCCAGCCATTCAGCGCAGCCGTGCGCTCTTGGCCGATAACGCGGCCGAGGCGCGCGCTTTGGTCAAAAAGCATGCGCGTTTAGTAAGCTTGTGGTCACAGGTTCACGTCGGTCAGCCGGTGGCGCAAGCCGAGCTGGGGAGCCTGCGGGTGGGCGACGCCTTTAGCGTGACCGTGCCGGTGTGTTTGGGGGCATTGGAACCGGACGAAGTGGTAGTGGAGCTTTACTATGGCCAGTTAAACATGCAGGCGGACATTACCGTCAGCCATCGCCAGATCATGACGGTGAGTCGAAAGCTGGAAGATGGCCGGCAAGTCTTTGAGTGTCGATTGGAATGCCGTGTGGCCGGACGGTATGGTTTTACCGCCCGCATAATGCCGCGCGGTGATGCCTGGACTCAAATCCGTCCGGGTTTTATGACTTGGGCAGAGTGAATAACCAGACGACGGACGGAAGAAGGGCCATAGACTGTGGGCTGTAGACCGTAAATAGATTCCACGATAGCGGCTTGTCCGCCGAAGCTTCTTGGTGAAGGCGGATGTCACCGTGTGGCGAATTCGGTTTCCGCCGGAGGCGGATTCGGAAAAGCAAGGCAAGCTTGGGTCGGATGCGGGTGCGCCGGACGCAGTGCTATACTCGTGAATGCGCAAGTCGGGGAAGCCCACAGGAGGACCAAGATAGCTTCAGACTTTTCCGCACCGAATTCAAC
>CAYYBV010000065.1:0-9808 GCA_964469675.1 uncultured Verrucomicrobiota bacterium | reverse complement strand
CCCGCGAAGGCGACTTTATCCGCCGACGCCGGGTTTGCTTGCAATGCGGGCACCGCTTCACGACTTATGAGGAACTCATCAAGACCCACCTGCGGGTCATCAAACGCGATGGCCGGCACGAGGAACTTGATCGAAATAAATTGAGCAAGGGCATTATGCGGGCCTGCCAGAAGCGACCGATCAGTGCCGAGCAGATTGAAACCATGACCGACTCCATTCTCAGGGAATTGGATAACGAGAACGACCGCGAAGTGCCTAGTTCGGCCATTGGCGAAAAAGTCATGGAACGCCTTGAGAAGTTGGACGAAGTGGCTTATATCCGCTTTGCGTCGGTATATCGCCGATTCAAAGATGTCAACCAGGTTCTCACGGAAGTCAAAGGTATTATCGGCAAGACATGATATGGAATTCACCAACGTCGGACGAATGCACCGAGCAGGCCCTGGTCGCTTATATCGCCAAGGAAATCGAGTCGGCCAGCAATGATGACCAAGTGCCCTCCATGGCTTACCGTCACGAACTGGCGGAAGCCATTGCCGCCTTTATCCGGAGTCAGCACCCCGCCTTTGCCGTTCCATCGTTAAATGACAACATCAGCCTGGACGGAGGCTTGCCGACGGAATATTTGCTGTTGTTGATCGGACGCGCACTATGGTCGGTGGGTGCAGAGCCGACAGCCCGCCGGCTTTTGGCCCGCCAAAGCCGCGCCTTGAATTTGCCGGCCACTTTTATGGAAGCCATATGGGCGCCGGACATCTCAATGCTGCATTGGCACATCCTGCTGGCAACACGCGCGGTGCGCACTTCTGCGCTAATGAAGACAATGGGTGGCACATTATGGGTCTTAGACCTGGAACGGATGGTTCTGCCAAAGGCAACCAACCTTGAATTACTGGCTCTGAATATGGTGCGCATCGTGATCGACCGGGTGGCAGTGCTGTGGGATCATTGCCACGGACACGGACTGCTTGGACTCCGCCATGCAAACAAAGTCGCCGCCGGCATACTGGGCGGCCCACGCCATAGCACTAAGAGCACGGCACTGGCTGCCGACATCCGCGATCTATGCACACGCCGCCTGCAAACCCTGAAAACGGATCGGGGCTGGGAAGCAACGCCGCAAGTCATCATGCTGGATATGTAAACTTTCGCAAACACCCAATGTCGATGTTATGAATAAACGCACGCTACACTATACGGCCCCTTTCCATCCGATTGAGGATGTTATCCGCGAGATTCGTCGCGGCCGCATGGTTATCATCGTGGACGACAAGGCGCGGGAAAATGAGGGCGACTTGGTAATTGCGGCCGAAAAAGTGACTGACCGGGCGATTAATTTTATGGCTCGATTTGGACGTGGCCTGATTTGCGTAGCCATGACCCAGGATCGTCTGGAACGCTTAAATATTACCAAGATGGCGTCCACCCATGCACCGGACAACTTGCGCACTGCATTCATGGCCTCCGTGGATGCCCGTCGCGGCATTACAACCGGGATCAGCGCCCATGATCGTGCCCGCACCATTCGCATATTGCTGGATGAAAAATCTCGCCCCGGCGATTTGGCCAGTCCAGGGCATGTTTTTCCGCTGGCCGCGCGCGAAGGCGGCGTCCTGCGCCGGGCTGGCCATACGGAAGCGGCCATTGATCTGGCACGGTTGGCCGGACTGAAACCATCCGGCATCATATGTGAAATCATGCGGGATGACGGCCGTATGGCGCGCCTGCCAGACCTGCTTAAGTTTTCCCGGCGGCATCATTTAAGCATAACTTCGGTAGCCGACCTGATTGCCTATCGGCGTCGTAGCGAAAAAATGGTTACTTGCGTCCGACAGGCACAGTTGCCCACTCGATTTGGGCTGTTTAGCCTGCGATTATACCAATCCCGACCGGATGGCGAAATGCATATTGCCCTGGTGATGGGCAATCCAGCGCGCGACGCATCCGCCTTGGTGCGTGTGCATAGCGAATGCCTGACAGGCGATGTCTTCAACTCACTGCGCTGTGATTGCGGAGCGCAACTGCGTGTCGCCATGCAAAAGGTGGCTGAAGCCAAATCCGGCGTGGTCCTTTACATGCGTCAGGAAGGCCGGGGCATCGGGCTGGCCAATAAAATCCACGCCTACGCCCTGCAGGAGCAAGGCATGGATACCGTCACCGCCAACAAAAAGCTGGGATTCCCGGCCGATCTGCGCGATTATGGAACGGGTGCCCAGATTCTATCTGATTTAGGTCTTAAAAAAATCAGATTAATGACTAATAATCCTCGGAAAGTCATCGGCCTGCAAGGCTACGGCATTAAGATTGTAGAGAGAATTCCTGTCATTTTACCGTCAAATCCGTATAATCGAAAATATCTGAATACAAAAAAGAAAAAAATGGGGCATTGGCTTTGAAGATAAGAACAAAAGCAGACATCGCAGATCTAATTTGCACAACATCAAACAGAAAGGACCGTCCATGAAAACCAGGGAGATCGCAGGTAATTTAATGGCGCAGGATTTGACGTTTGGCATCGTCATCAGCCGATTTAACGACCTGTTCACCCAACAGCTTCTGCGCGGCGCGCTGGATTGCTTACAGCGGCACGGGGCCAAGGACGAAGCGGTAACCATTGTATGGGTCCCCGGTTCATTTGAAATTCCGCTGGCCATCCAAAAATTGGCGCAAACCGGAAAATTTAATGCGCTGGTTGCGCTGGGCGTCGTAATTCAGGGCGCCACCTCACATGCCGGGCTGATTAACAGCCAGGTAGGACGCGCCTTGACCCAGATCGCGCTCCAGGCCGGCGTCCCGGTTATTGACGGGGTGGTCGCCACCGAAAGCCTGGAACAGGCCATTGAGCGTTCCGGATCCAAATCCGGCAATCGCGGCTGGACCGCGGCCCTTTCGGCCATCGGGATGGCGTCTCTCCTGAAAAAAATGAAAGCCGCAAAATAGACGCATGGCTGACGCCAGCCTGTCCGCCGCAACCCAAAAGGCAAAGGCGTGACGATGAAGATTAGCCACCAAAAAGCACGCGATTCAAAAACCGATAATCGGATATATTTTAATTATTTTGCTTCTTGTGGCAAAATTTTTTAATGGCTCATCAGGAAAGCAAGATATGACAACCCGTCGATTTGGCCGCGAATGGGCGCTGCAATTTCTCTTTCAGCATGATTTTAATGCCGGCAATAATGATCGCGCCCTGGATGATTTTTGGAAGCTCCAGAACGTTCCTCCAAAATCACGCCCGTTTGCCGCCGAATTGATCAGGGGCGTGCTGGATCATCTCGGCGAGCTTGACGAGCGCATTCAGCACTACGCCGATAATTGGGATGTTAAACGCCTGAATGCCGTGGACCGCAATGTCATGCGCCTGGCACTTTTTGAGATGCTGTTCCGCCCTGACATTCCACCGGTGGTTTCAATTAACGAGGCGGTGGATATCGCCAAGCGCTTCAGCTCCAACGAATCCGGTAAATTTGTCAACGGCATCCTGGATCGCGCGTGCAAAGACATCCCGCGCTCCAGCCGGGAAGCGGTCATCGAAATTAAAAGCGCCTAACATTAGGCGCGAGACTGAATCAGCGGCAACTACTTACCACGGATTACACGGATGCTTCTGATTCCGATGAAAATATAAAAGGCCAAAGGGCAAGTGAATAGATTTTATTTTCCATATCCGTGTCATCCGTGGTAAAATTTTAACTATGACCGGCCGATTAGATCACGATCACTGGATGGCGTACGCATTGGCGCTGGCCCGGCGGGGCGAGGGGCTGACGCGCCCCAACCCACCCGTGGGCGCCGTGATTGTACGCGATAGACGCATGATCAGCCATGGATGGCATCATCGCGCCGGCACCTTGCATGCCGAGGCACTGGCCATCCGGCAAGCAGGCGCACGCGCCCGGAATGCCACGCTTTACGTCACACTTGAACCCTGCTGCACCCAGGGTCGCACACCGCCATGCACACAGGCCATCATTAAGGCAGGCATTCGGCGCGTGATCCTGGCCGTGCGCGACCCAAACCCCAGGCACAATGGCCGGGGCATAGCCACCCTGCGCAAGGCCGGACTGGAAGTTATCGAGGGCGTTGGTACGCCCGAAGCACGGCAATTGATCGCCCCTTTTACGCACTGGATTCGAATGCATCGCCCTTACTTAACCCTGAAATTGGCAGTATCGCTGGACGGTAAAATCGCCGATGAGCGCGGACGATCCCGCTGGATTACAGGGGCAGCAGCCCGCCGGCAGGTTCAAGCCTGGCGTCGGTGCGCTGACGCCATCCTGGTCGGCACCGGCACAGTGCTGGCCGATGATCCGTCACTATTGCCCAAGCCATCGGGCGGACGCCGTCCGTGGCGCGTCGTCGTGGATGACCAGGGAACTATTGCGCCCAGCGCCAAGATTTTTACCGACGGTAACCAGGCACAAACGATCATGGCCACCACCAGCCGCTGCCCGGCGCGGCGGCAGGCCGCCTGGCGCTTCACAGGCGCCACGGTCTGGGTTCTGCCGGCGGCCCGGGGCCGGGTGGCCCTGGGCGCACTTCTGAAAAAACTGGGAGGCCTTGGCGTTTTGCATATTCTGTGCGAGGGCGGCGGGGAACTGGCCGCCACGCTGATTCGCGCCGGTCTGGTTAACGAATATCGTTTTTTTATTGCGCCCCGCATAATCGGCGGCAGGAAAGCGCCGGGGGCCGTCGGCGGTCTCGGCTGGCCCCTGCCGGCGGCGCCGAAATTGATCTTTACCGAATGCCGGCAAATGGGGCAGGATATTCTAATTACGGCAATGCCAATGTAGAATGCGTAAACGAAAACACAATTATTCAGGAGCCAGCATTCAGAATGAGGAGATCCAATATGGGCTTCTCGGCCTGGATGCTGTATTCTTAATTCTGAATGCTGGGCGGTTATTGAAAGTTTAAATATGTTCGCCGGCCTCATTCAACAAACAGGCACGCTTACCCGCCGCGAAATGCTGGCAGGCGGCCCACGCCTGGTCATCAGCGGTGCTCCTTGGCATCCGCCGCTGACCCTGGGTGAAAGCATGGCGGTTAACGGCGCCTGCCTGACCATCGCGCAAATCCAGGGCAAAAGCTTCGTCTGCGACATTTTACAGGAGACGCTCGACCGTACCACACTAGGCGGGAAACGCCCGGGCATGGCCCTGAACCTGGAGCGCGCCCTGCGGCTGGGCGACCCGCTCGGTGGCCACCTGGTCACGGGCCACGTGGACGGCATCGGCCTCGTAAGCCGGCGCCAGGCCAAAGGCCGGGATTGGATATTACAGGTGGCCTGCGGAACAGAGCTACTGAGCGGCATGGTATTGAAAGGCTCAATCGCCATTGATGGGGTCAGCCTGACCATTGTAGAGTTGGACGAACGCTCCTTCGCCGTGGCCTTGATCCCGTTCACCTGCGCGCACACCGCACTAGGCACTCTGAAATCAGGTGACGCTGTCAACCTGGAAACCGACATCATCGGCAAGCATATCCGCCGCTCCCTGGAGACGCAACCAGCCCCCACGGCGCTCACCTGGGAACGTTTGCGCGCGGCCGGTTTCGGCGAGGCCTGAATCAGCCCATCGCCGCCAATATTGTCAACTATCCCGCAATAGCTGGTTCCGGCGCCAACTATATTTATTATTGTTGAAACAAATCCAGCTATGATCTTGTTTAACAAAGCAGGAGCATTATGAACGCCGACACCAACAATGATGTGGTGATGCAATTCCAAAAGGGCGACGCGCATGCGTTTGGTTTGATATTCGAACAATATCGTGCACCGGTTTTCAACTTCATTTATCGCATGCTCAACGGCAACCGCGAAGCGGCTGAAGACCTGCTAAACGAGATTTTTATGAAACTGTATGACGCCATGGAATATTACGTGCCAAAGGCCAAGTTCTCCACCTGGCTTTTTACGATTGCCCGGAACCATTGCCTGAATTGCATCAAATCACAGAGCTATCGGCAAAACCAACGCACCATCTCACTGGATGCACTGGCGCAGCAGACGATAGATTCCCCAACCACCGGGCGCCTGATGGCGTTGAGCGTCACAGATGGCGCCAAGCAAGCGGACCTGCGCGAACTGCTGGAGCAGGCCATTGCGGGCCTGCCAGATGCATACAAAGAAGTGTTTATTTTGCATGCCGTAGAGGGATTTGCCCATGAGGAGGTCGCCCAAATGCTGAATATGAATCCCGCCACGGTAAGAACAAACTACCACCGTGCACGGGCTATGTTGCGCGAAACGGTTGCCGCTGATTTACCTGCCAAACACAGTATTGCGCCACTGAAGGAGGAATGATCGTCATGAACTGCCAGGCCTGCAAAGAAAAACTTTCCGAATATGCCGATCACGAACTGGCCAGAAACGAAGCGCAAGAAATCAAGAACCATCTCGCCAAATGCGCGGGTTGCCGCAAACAACTCCGGCGTCTGGAGCAGATTGCATCGGCCACCGCAACCCTGGAACGGCACACGCCAAGCACCGACTGCCTCCTCAAGATCAATAAGGCCATCCACCAGCGCACACAGCCGCACCGGCGCACCGAATTCGGCCCCGTTCTGAATTTTGATGAACTGGTTGACTACCTGCGCGTGGACCACGAGACCATCGGCCAATACCTGGATGAAATCCCTTCGTTCGAGCTCGGTGGCAAACTCCTCTTCCGCAAGAAAAGTATTGAAACTTGGATTGAAAGCAAGGAAACGGGCTTCGCACTGCAGAGGATCAACGCTGAAACGCCCAACGCCTTTAGCCAACAGAGCGAACTCGTAACAAACGGAGGTACAACATGGACTTTAACAACAACGAACTGACGGGTACCGAAAAAGTGGTGGTCCAACTGGTGGGCAAGATTATTGCGCAGGCTATCCAAAACAAGGCCTCGGATATCCACTTGGAATGGGTGCGCGACAACCTTCGCGTTCGCCTGCGCATTGACGGCGTCTTGCGGGAGGCGACCACATCCATTCCACAAGAATATCAACGGGCGGTAATTGACCGCATCAAGATCATGGCCAACATGAACCTGAAAGAAACCCGTCTGCCCCAGGATGGCCGCATCCAGCTCAACGTCATGGGCAAGGATATTGACCTGCGGGTTTCTGTAACTCCGTATGTCTTTGGCGAGTCGGCGGTTTTGCGCATCCTGGACCGTGCAACTGTCATACTCAAGCTGGATCGGATTTGCGAATCTCCGGAAACACTGGGCAAACTCCGCTCCTGGATCAAGCGGTCGAACGGCCTGATTATCGCCACCGGTCCGACCGGCTCGGGCAAGACAACCATGTTGTACGCCATGTTACATGAGCTGAATTCTCCAGACCTTAAGATCACCACGGTCGAAGACCCGGTGGAATGCATCATTGACGGGGTCAACCAGCAGCAGGTGAATTATAAAGTCGGCCTGAGCTTCGCGCGGGCCTTGCGCGCCCAATTTCGCCAAGATCCGGACATCATGATGATCGGCGAAACCCGCGACCTCGAGAGCGCACAGATCATGATTCAGGCTGTCCTCACGGGCCACACGGTGCTGACCAGCCTGCACACCAATGATGCGCCGGAGGCCATCCGGCATTTATTGGATATCGGGATTGACCCGTTCCTCGTCAACAGCACGCTCACCGGAATTGTCGCCCAACGCCTGGTCAGGGTCATCTGCAAACAGTGCAAAGAAGAATACAAGCCCGAGTCCTGGGTCCTGGATGCGCTGGGAGCCAATCGGCCGGCGAAATTCTTCCGCGGCAAGGGCTGCGCGCAATGCGGGCAGACGGGCTACCACGGGCGCATGGCGCTTCATGAACTGCTTGAGCTGGACGACCCCCTGCGCAAATTGATCAACCGTGATCCGGGGCTGGATGAACTCCGACGGCATGCGCTCGCCTCCGGGCTGGTCACACTGCGCGCCGACGGCCTGGCCAAAGTAAGCCAGGGGCTGACAACCGTGGAGGAAATACTGCGGAACTGCCACGCCTGACGGCCGCGGGCAGGTGCGCTCCAAACTCAAAGGGTGTGTAGGTGGATATCGATAGCCTGGTCAATGGCCATACAACATTTTGAGTGATACGTGTAACTCCGAGGCATACCCCGGGTGATGGGATGATCTCCCGGCACGATTTACACGGTGTATTCGCCCACGTAGGAATGCCCGCGAAACTGGACGCCCACGAGCCATTGGTACTCCACGCGGCCGCGGAATGCACCGGCCATGCACACCAGTCAGGCCGACCCACATAACCAAAGCAGATTTAATCGTGATTTACTTCCGGATTGCGTATTGATTGAAACACGAAGATTCGGCCCAATCTTGATACGGGACGGTTACTTCCGCCACATGGTTTTCAGACGTTGCCGTAAACGCCGCGGATAGTCTTTCAGCGCTTCCGCCTGGCGCGCCACGCCGGATTCGACGGCCGCGTGCGCCACGGCCAAAGACACTTCTGTGAACAGCCGCCGATCAAATGGCTTGGGGACGATGTAACCGGGACCGAAGGTCAGGGCAGTATCCTTGTAAATGGCTTTTATTTCTTCCGGCACCGGCAAACGGGCCAGGTCAGCCAGCGCCTGGGCCGCCGCCTTCTTCATGGCCATGTTGATGGTGGTGGCGCGCATATCCAGCGCGCCGCGAAAAAGAAATGGAAAGCCCAACACGTTGTTAATCTGGTTGGGATAATCGGATCGACCAGTAGCCATGATGTAAGGCTTCTGGTCGAAAACGGCCGCAACCTGATCGGGGCTGATTTCCGGATCAGGATTGGCCATGGCAAAAATGGCCGGGTAAGACGCCATACCTTTAATCCAGACGGGTGACAGACAGTTGGCCGCCGAAACGCCGATAAAGACATGCGCCCCGCGCAGCGCCTCCTCCAGCGTACGGCTGGCGGTTTTAACAGCATGCTGGCGTTTCATCTCGTTTAAATCGGTGCGGCCCTCATGGATGACGCCCTTGGAATCGCACATTACCAGGGAAAGGGCCCCGGCATTTTTCAGCATTTCGGCAATCCGTATGCCGGCGGCACCGGCGCCGCTGATCACGAAGCGCAAATCGGCCAACGGACGATCGGCCAGCCGTGCATAATTTAAAACGCCGGCCAAAGTGATCACCGCCGTGCCCCACTGGTCATCATGAAACACCGGGATGTCGAGCATTTCATCCAATCGCCGCTCGATCTCGAAACAGGCGGGCGCGGCGATATCTTCCAGGTTGATGCCGCCGTACATGCAGGCCAGACGCGCCACGGTGTCAATGACCCGATCGGGATCGGTCTTGCCGGTTCGCCCGCCGTTCAGGCGGCAGCACTCCAGCGGGACCGGCCAGGCATCCACATCACCAAACGCCTTAAAGAGCACGGCCTTGCCTTCCATGACCGGGATGCTGGCACTAGCACCAAGATCACCCAGGCCCAGGATGGCCGTACCGTCACTAACCACGGCAACCAGGTTGCGCTTGGCTGTACAGTCATAGACCATATCCGGGGTTTGGGCAATATCCTGCACCGGCAGGGCAACCCCGGGCGTATAGGCCATGCTGAGCGTCTCCGGACCATCCAGACGCTTGGTCAGAAGTGTGCCGATCTTGCCACCTTGGTGGTATTTTAGAATTTCTGCTCGACAATTGCTCATAAGATTTCATAGCATAGTCGGAATTTCATTGGAGCGCAAATGGTTTTCAAAAAAAAAGGCATGGTTGCGCTCATTAATCAATAATTATAAGCCCTAAATCGGCAGCCAGGCGAGTCAGTAATTCCATTGGCCCCCTTCGTCTATCGGTCAGGACGCCAGGTTCTCATCCTGGTAAGGTGGGTT
>CAYYBV010000064.1:0-9891 GCA_964469675.1 uncultured Verrucomicrobiota bacterium | reverse complement strand
GAATCCCATGTGGCGTGACATTGGCGGGAAATCGCGGACAAGACGGTTCGCAAGGCGCGCTGCTGACCAGCGATACGCTACAGACCACCGCGTTCATCCAGACTGCCGGACCGGACGTGCGCATCACCGGGCTGCGCATCCAAGGGCCCAATCCACATCGCTATCTCGATCATCACCGGCGCGCCTTTGGCCCAGGCGGTGGCGGCCATGAATATTATTACAAGTTCCCCATTTCAGACGGCATCGTGGTCGGGGACCCCCGCGTGGAAATTGACAATTGCGATATCTCCGCATTCTCGCACGCCGCCGTTTATCTCGTCAAAGGCAACGGGCATCGCATTCACCACAATTACATCCACCACTGCCAGTACAACGGCCTTGGATATGGCGTCGCCCATAGATTGGCATCAGCGTTGATTGAATACAATTTATTCGACTGGAATCGTCATTCCATCGCCGGCACGGGACAGCCCGGCTGTAGTTACGCGGCCCGTAACAACGTTGAACTCGGGACCTCGTTAAGTCATTGTTTTGACATGCATGGAGGGCGTGACCGGGATGACGGCACAGAAATCGCGGGAACCTCGATCGAGATCGCCAGCAACACTTTCCGCGCACCCAATACCCCCGTTTTTATCCGGGGAGTGCCGCAGGAGAAGTGCGATGTGCACCACAACTGGTTCCAGAAGCAACTTGAACCCCAAAAAGCCGTGATGGGTTTTTGGGCAAAAACAAATGTTTTCAACAATGCCTACGGCACCAACCCAACCGTTGCGCGCTGAACACCTTCCGCCACCGGAAAGCGGCGAAGTTGTCTAAAATGCGCCGCAGCCAGCAGGCAAGGCAAGCTAACTACCGGATAAATCACCTGGACATCCTTTATGGCGCGAGCACACGTTCATGACGCCCAAGCCGCAAAAGTGGCCGGGAAGTTATTGGCCGACCAAGTCCGGCACGGCAGCCAATATGCGCCCGCGCCCTTCAGGCATGTCACCGAACACAAAAGGACCAATGGAAAGGCGCAGCAGATCCTTGACCGTCATTTTTTCTTCACGGCATACCCGGCGAATCTGACGCTTACGGCCCTCGCGTAATTCAAAACGTAGCAGACGTTCCCCCAGCCGGTGCATACTCATCACCAGTAACGGCTTGCCGTCCAGGCACCGCGGCCCGTTCAACCGCTCCAAGATGCGCGCGCTAACCGGACGATCAACCATCACCCGGCAAACCTTGGTCCATACATGGCCACCGACAATCCGCCGGGCTAGAACGCCGTCGCTTGTCAAAAACAAAAGGCCACGGCTATCTTGATCCAGACGGACGGCAACCGCCAAGTGCCATGGCGCGCCGGCTATTTCCGCGCCCGGCGCTTGCGCTCATCGTCAAGGATTTCTTCGAGCAGGCGCTCGGTGCTCTCGGAAAGCGGATGGGGACGGTGCGACCCGAGAATTTCATTTTCCCTGTCTCTTGCGCGCGCCACAATTCCGGGAACGCCCGGCGCGGCCTCACCAATCGGACGCTCGCTGATTTTGGGAATCCAAAAACATCCCCGGCGTAACTGCTCGCCCGTCTCCTCCCGATCCAGAAAAACACCGTTATCGCAAAGGACTTCGCGGCTCAGATCAAAAGCCAGGGTTGCATCCGTTACCTCGACACCGGAGGCTAAATGTCTAAGCATGGAAACAATCTCGTCATCAATTACCATCGCAGTCAGGCTGCCAATGGTAGCATTGGCAAGCATACCGACGCCGGAAATAACATCCCCGCCCGCGAGGATCGGCAAAAGCGCAGTGGGCATGCGTTCAAACCCAAACTGCGCGTCAATGCGGACGGCGCTCCCGTTAAGCCCATAGGTATCGCAAATGAATCCCGCATGATGGGCGAGTTGGACCGCGCCGACCGCCGCAAGACCCGCCTCTGGACCGCCCCAGACCGCGGTGGCGGAACGCAGGTCAATGGGACTCAAGCGCGCGGAATAAAGCACACGCGTCCCAGGGCGCACAATCCCGGCAAGCGCAAAGGCGGCCAGGTTCTCGGCATGCTGCTGCGCCAGGGCACCCGCGAGGGTAATGGGCCCGGTGGTGCCCATCATCGGACAAGGCAGGCACTGCAACTGCGCGCCCGCCTCCGCGATCGCCACGATTGCATCGGTCGTATTCTTGCTGAAACGCAGCGGGCTGATCGGGGAAACCATGAACGACAACGTCGGATTCGCGCGGAAAGCCTTCGGATCGCGACTGCAAGCTTCGATCATCGCCAGCATGACGCGCACATCCGCGCCGCTTTCCGTCCCTGGCGAGATGATCGGTTTGGCGGTATTGCGGATCACGGCGGCAAACGATTCGAGCACCGCCATTTCCGGCGCAATATCACCCGGACCAAACATCGGGGTAACAGCTTGAACGTTATCCAGCGCATCGGCCATGCGGGCCGCATCCGCCACATCGCGGAGCAGCGACCGCCGGTATGTGCCGGTATCCGGCTCGAGCATCAATGCGATCGCGCCGCCGTTATGAACACACAAGCCATCCCGGCCGAGACGAATCACCTTGGCGCCATCCACCGACCAGTAGCACGCGTCGCGGTTAAGCGATTTCAATGCCGCCTCGACGCGTGCGCGCGGCATGCTGATCCGCTCGCCGACCCGCCGGCAGCCAAAGGCCAGGAGCTTGTCGCTCGCCAGCGCGTCTTCAACGGCAATGCCGATTTCTTCCAGCAGGCGAAAAGCGGTTGTCTCGATACGCTCAATCTCTTTCGCATCAAAAACCTTGAAATTCAATGGGGTCATGAAACTCCTTTCGATGTAAAACTTCCGCTAGGCGCCCTATGCTCTTCGCCGGATACACCCGCTTGCGTCCGGATAAACTCCCGGAGCAGAACTTCAAGCGGCTGGCCAAGCAGCCTTTTGCATAGGGCCATGAATGACGCCTGCCCCGGCCGGGCCGCATGGCATAAAATCAGACGCACAACAGCCGCACCATGAGCGCTAATCAAGGCCCCCGTGAAGGACGACCAGAACGCATAATATACAGTCAAATCCTCGCGGCTTCGCAAGAAACCGGCGCGGTAACGATACGGCAGGAGGCGCATAACGCTATTGCCCCTCACCAGCCTGGCCAACGCTCCCGCCGGAGGACGGTAGCGGCTGCCGGCAATATGGCAGGCCAGCCCCTCGGCCAGCCAGAACGGGCACCAGCGTTCCCGCCGCGACATGTGCAGAAAACGCCAGAAAACATGATTGATTTCGTGACGGGCCAACTGGCTGAATTCAGCCTTGGCACTTACGCCACCTGATGGAAAACGGATTACAACCGTGCCATTGCGCAAGACAACAGCCTTGGCCCAAGGCACGAAATATTCCCTACTCTCCTTTTTCCAAAAAAAATCATCGTCGCATATAATGAAATCAAACGCAGGGGCATCACTTCCAAACAGCCGGCGGTTCAATCGATAGGCACGGGCAACCATACCGGCAATTTCGTCGGAAACCGGCCTGTTACGCCAAATCTTCACCGGCACCCCGCCGGGCAAATTGCGCAGGATCATCATTGTCACAAAATAATTTTTCTCGTAGTTATCGAGGGAAACATTAAATTAAAATTGTTAATTTCCCCATTTCAAATTATTTGTCAAGATATTCTTGAAGTCAATCGTTGCGTTGTATTAATCACACGGCACAGTATTATAGTCTGGCAGGCCGTTAATATTTTTGCGCACAACAAGGCGCATTGCGCAAACCGGCATCTCGACAAGCAGCGCATGACATCAAAAAGATCATCCTGATGGAACACCGCCCCAAGTTAGGCCAACATATGCCCCTCCAGCTAACAATCCTGCATGTGGACATGGATGCGTTCTATGCGGCCATTGAGGCGCTCGATCACCCGGAATGGCGCGGGCGCCCTTTGGTCGTGGGCTCTCCGCCGGATCAGCGCGGGGTAGTCGCCACATGCTCCTATGAAGCCCGCCGTTATGGCATTCATTCGGCCATGCCTTCGCGCACCGCCGGCAAACTTTGTCCGCAGGCCATATTTGTGACGCCACGCATGGAACGCTATGCCGCAATATCCGCACAGATCATGGCCGTTTTTGATGAGTTTACGCCGCTGGTCGAACCGCTTTCGCTGGATGAGGCCTTCCTCGATATCCACGGAGCCTTGCAGATATGGGGCGATGCCGTAAGCATCGCCCGGGAATTGAAGACCCGCATTCGGAAAAGGACAGGGCTGACGGCTTCGGTGGGGGTGGCGCCCAACAAGTTTCTTGCCAAAATGGCCAGCGACATGCACAAGCCCGACGGTTTGACGGTGGTCCCAGTCACTGAGCCGGAAATCATAGCTTTTCTGGCCCCACTGTCAGCAACCAAAATGTGGGGCATCGGGAAAGTCACCGGCGCGCGGCTGGCCAAAGAAGGTATCCGCATCATTGGACAATTACAGAACATTGATCCCTTGACCATGGAACGCTTGTTCGGGAAAAATGGCGCGGCGGAGATGACCGACCTGGCCCGGGGCCGGGATAACCGGCCGGTCACCACCCACTGGGAAGAGAAAAACATTTCCAATGAACACACATTTGCGCATGACGAACCCGATATTGCGCTGGTGCATCAACGCCTGTTGGAGCTGGCCGAGGAAGTCGGTGGGCGCCTGCGTAAATCCGGCAAGCTGGCCGGAACCGCCCGAATCAAACTGCGGTTTAGCGATTTTGCCACCATTACCCGGCAAGCTTCATTTCCGGCGGCGCTCAATAGCGATCGCGAATTGATTGCCTGCGCACTGGCCTTGTTGAAGCGCGAGCGCGTGAAACGTCCCATCCGGCTGGTAGGCTTTGGCGTAAGCAACCTCGTGACCCCGGATCAGGTCAAGCCGGCACAACCGGAGCTGTTTGCGGAATTATCCGGCAGGCAACCGGATGCCCGCAACCGAAAAATTGACCAAGCCGTTGACCGCTTGCGTCATTCGTTTGGCAATGGCGTCATTAAGCGCGGAAAATGGGCCCCGAATTAAATCAGTGCCAGATGACATGCGGTGGGTTACGTAGAGGGACACGGGCGTAATTTACCCCGGAATATCCAACCATCATCGCGCCAAAACATTCGGTCCTGGAAGGGATCCCGGCTAATTGGCGCGCATCCGGAAATGCATTGACCGCCATCTGCACATAGCCCGCCCAGCAGGCCCCCAGTCCAGCCGATGCCGCGGCCAGCTCCAGGTAAGTCAAAGCTGCCGTGGCGGCTGGCACGGCCGTCCGGTCATCCTTTAAGGCATAGGCCACGATCAGGTGCGGCGCCCCACGGCAAATCCAGTCCGCGCCTTGATCCCACGCCGTGACAATATTTTCCATGCTTAAAGAAGCGGCCAGGGGCGAACCACTCCGGATTAAGCCGCGCATCCAATTGACCGTCGCCTCGGCTATCTGCCGGACCTTGTCCGGCTTCAGGATAATCGCCCATCGCAACGGCTGGCGATTGATCCCCGAGGGAGCATAGCGGGCAATATCAACGAGCTTTTCAATGGTCGCGCGACCTACCGGCGTCGGCTTGTAAACGCGCACCGACCGCCTGCTTTTTAAGAATCCCGCCAGGTCATCAAAAGGGATCCGCCATGCCGGCTTTAATGCCGGGCACTTTTCCACCGGCATGGATGCAAGCGCCAAAGCGCCAAAAGGGCATACTGCCAGACAATGCCCGCAATTAATACAACGCTTCGCGGCGCCGGCTATCGGCGCAGGCATATCCCCGCGCTTATCTAATTTTATGAGCTGTACCGGGCAAACAAGCGCACAAAACCCACAGCCATTACACTTGGTTTTGTCGACCGTTAATAAGTTCATATCGCACGATTCTCCCGGGCATCCCTGCCGTCCGCACTAGTGCGATCAAAACCGGATACCCATGTCTAAAAACTCAGTTTTCAACCGGAAGCGCAAGGCCAGCAGACGCGCCAGTGCCTTGGCGCCGAACACTTCCGTGGCATAGTGACCAGCAAATATGGCATTAATTCCATATTCCCGCGCCAAATGATAAGCCGTCAGCTTGGGTTCGCCGCTGATGTAGACATCAATGCCTTTCTGGCCGGCTTCCTCGATCTCCGCGGCGGCGCCGCCCGAAACAACCGCAACCGTCCGGACCGTGCGCCTTCCAAAATCCATGGTGCCAACCGTGTTGCCAAACACGCTCCGGGCGCGCTCTTTGAAAGCGGCATAAGGCACCGCCCTGGGCAGCGCGCCGCTAAACCCTATGGGAATGCCGCGATAGAGACCAAAAGGCTTGAGCTGCCGCAACCCGAAGGCTTTGCATATCTGCGCATTATTCCCATACCGCGGGTGGGCATCCAGGGGAAGATGACAGGCATAGAGGGCGAGGCCGTTATCCAGGAGCAACTTTATACGTTGATAATTAAGCCCGGTAATGCGTGCAAGCGAATCACCCCAACTCAGCCCGTGATGGCAGACAACCAGATCGGCCTTGAATTTTACCGCCGCTTCGAAAAAATCAAGCGAAGCATCGACGCCGCAACAAACTCGCGCAATTTTGCCGGCATTCTCAACCTGCAACCCGTTATGGGAGTCATCCGCAAACGCCCGGACGTTGAGTTCACGATCAAGAAACGCCACAATTTTATCAAGCATTGTCATTTTATGGTTGAGCAGATTCTTCATATCACCCTTCTTTTATGCCAGCGGTGACCGGGATAACCGGCCACATAATGGACCACCGCAAGCTTGCTTGCGAAAGGCCGGCGCGTGCGCCGCAAGCCCATCGGCTGACGGCCGAGCTGTACGCGGAAGCCGGTGGTTCGGGATTTATGGTTTCATCTCGCTTGGATTCGGGCTTTTTATGATCAGGAACGATGCGTTCTCCTTGGAGACATTCATGACGCTCATGGGCGTCTTAAAACTGACAGTTAGAAGGTCGCCCCTGGTGGCGACCGTATCCTTACCGTCCAACGTCACAATAATCTGGCCCTCAACAATCAGCAGGTGGACATTGGAGTTGGCGTTGTGTTGCGGAACCTGCTGGCCGGGCTTCAGCGCGACTTGCATGACAAGGAGGTGTTTTTCATCAACAAGCTGCCGTTTTCCAATGTTGCCGTCAGCGTACGGAATATCCGCGAATATGTTCTTCATGTATTCGCCTCCAATTGCGTTGAACCCAATCACCAACACCGTGCCCATTGCCATCAAAATAATCTTCATGCTTGTATATTCTTTCTTTCGCTAACGGCCAAGTTCGCTGGCAGGAACGGGGCGCCAGGAGAACCCCGTCCAGCACAGGGCCTTGTCCGGCCTTCATAATCCTGCTCTTATTTATCCGGCATTACAGACGAGTGATGGCTGATGATGAGCCATTGTTTGCCGTCCCAACGATAGGCGAAGCTATATCTCGCCCTAACCTCGTCCCCCGTCTTGGCAAAATGGAAAGTGTACAGACCGGTGTCCACGGCCATGTCATAGCCGACCTGTATCTGTCGCATGTTTATTTGCCCTGACGGCTGGTTCTCAAGAAAGTGGTGAAAGTATTCCTCTTTTTCGGCCCGCGTGAGGCGGGGCTTATTGGAGAGCGTGGGCAGAAGGATTGAGCTCTCGGCATAGTTGGCAACGACTTGTTGCGGATCACCTGATTGCAACGACAGGTTCCACCGGTCAAATAGCGATACGATTTCCTGTTCGGTCGGCACGATGCTTCTTTCCGCACAGAGTTTCGCGCTTTGGTTGCGATTGGATGCCGGTGTGGTACATCCCGCGATGAGCAGCGAAATGATTAAGAGTAACACAGAGGAGAGGCGCTTCATGTGTTTATCCTGCTTTGCATGGCTACCGAACATAGCGTCTCACAGGACGGTAAAACCCACCGCAGGCGAGCCGCACGGTGTGGAGGCGCTGGTTCGCTGGTTTTTTGATCCATTATTTGAGCTGGCGCAACTTGCCATGATTGATGGGGTTAACGTATTTTAAGAAAAATGTTAGAATATACGCCGGGATGGCTATCAAGTCATCTACCGCGAGAAACGCAGGCAATGCTTCATGGAAGCAGACGGGCCACCTTGAAGTATTTTGCCCGCCATTTCCAACATCGGCAGCCGTTTCAACTCATCGATCATCGTGTCGTGTTACGCCTTGAGCGGTGCGTGCTCCGCCAGCGTCTGCTAATGGGTTACCGGGTGTCCCTGGTACTTGGCAAGAAGGCGCCATGGGTCAGGAGTTTCTTGCGGAGTTTGTCCGTGCTAACGGAATGCACATCCCCGGAACACTTGGCGGCCATGGCCGCTGCCAGGCCTGCGGCCTCGCCGGTGTTTAGGCAGCACGCCATGATGCGTACGCTACCGTAAGCCTGGCGGTCGGTGGAAATGCAACGTCCGGCCACCAGCACATTCCTGAGGCCTCTGGGGGTCAGGCAGCGATACGGGACGCCGAAGCTCTCCCCTGGATTCAATTTGTTCACAGTCTTCCGGTTCCATTCCTTCAGTTCAGCAATGCTTTTCCGGCAAAGCCTCGCGTTCGCTTTCTGTGACAAATGCACATCAATTCCGTACGCGTTACGGCAGATTTCGTCAGGAAAACTGCGGCGCGCTTTGTAGTCCCCAATCGTCAGGACGTAGTCGCCCATGATGCGCCGGGTTTCCCGTACGCCAAGCAGGCTGCCGGTGGCGACCAGCACCGACTCGGCAAAGGCCGGATGATACCTGGCGAAGGCATCGTGATACTGCGCCGCCATCTGCCGTCCCTGCAGCAGGGCGCGGGATGTGCTGGCCGGGTCGGTGTTGTCCACACCGAAGACGTGTCCCGCGTTGAACCCAAGCGTGCGGGGCGCAACCTTAATGTTACACGAGTGCAATTCGACAATGCGGGGATACCGCTTTGACCGCATGGCTTTCCACACAGGACTATTCGGGTCGTAGAAATGAATCCGCGGTCCCTTCGCCAATGCTTCTTCATCGATGTTGGAAATCAGGAAGCAGTGGGTGGCTGGCTGCATGCCGCCGGACTTGTCGCCTTTCTCGAATCGGGCACCAGCCCAGGCCGCCAGGTCGCCGTCACCGGTACAATCGACATACACCTTTGCCCGGTAGGCACTGAGACCGGCTTTGTTGGCCACGACAATGGCTTCCGGCGATTTTTTGGACGACTTCTCGACACTGCAGAGAACCGAATGAAAAAGGACCTTGGCGCCGGCTTCGGTGACCATCTCGTCGTAGATTCTTTTCAGCAACTCAGGATCGATGGCCGGATCAGCCAGAATGTTTTGCATCATCGCCTTCTTCAGGTGTGGCACATTGTCGCGTATGGCGCATCGGACGCGCTCCGCCAAACCACGGGCAATGATTTTCTGCCCATCGCCGTACCCGCAAAACCAAGGCACTAATCCGGCAGTGCCCATGCCGCCGAGCATGCCGGTGGCCTCGATCAGCAGTGTCCGCGCACCCTCCCGCGCAGATGCCGTTGCCGCGGCACATCCGGCAGGCCCGCCGCCAACGACAATCACGTCCCATGAATCGTCCATCGGCACGTTCCGTCTTTTCAATGTATATTTAGCCATGTCAGTCCTCTTGTATATTTTGACCGTGCCCAACTTTTCGAGCCAGCAAGAGAGTTAGTCTGAATCTGTTATTGATGATAGATCATGCGTGCTTGTTTGTCCATCCCCGAGAGCGCGCGGGCTTGCCGTTATCTTTGTCTTTTATTGGATCGAACGTCAGCGTTCAGTCTGAGGCGGGCCGATAGCCTGTGCCGCTTGGCTGGACAGTTATGTTGCGGTCTTTGGCCGGGCGTTATGCAACATGAATTTCAGGATGGATTGGGCGTCGGCATACTGCGTGACATGGCCCAATTCCTCGCGATAGATGAGCAAAAGCTTCCCACCTTGCGCCTTCAGCTTCGCCGCCAGCC
>CAYYBV010000063.1:0-9976 GCA_964469675.1 uncultured Verrucomicrobiota bacterium | reverse complement strand
TCTTTTATGTATTGATCGAGAAGACTTTTGGCAAACACAACAAACCACATGCGGCCAAGACAATGGCGGTCCATTTACCCGGAGATAAATGACATGAATAAATTTATGGTTTGTTTGCTGGTCGGGATGGTTGTTATCCTGGGCGGCTGCACCATGATTCCAAAGTATGATCGTCCGCAAGCGCCGGTGCCGGTTGTCTGGCCAACTGGTCCGGCCTATAAGACCGCCGTAGCGCAAACCAACCGCCCGGCCGCGGCCGACATTCCCTGGCGCGATTTTTTTGCCGATGCCCGGCTCCAGAAAGTGATTGAGCTGTCGCTGACTAACAATCGTGACCTGCGGGTAGCGGCGCTGACCATCGAAAAAACCAGGGCGGCATATCGTATTCAAAGATCCAATCTCCTGCCAACGATCAATGTCACGGGCTATGGCACCAAGCAGCAAGTGTTTGCCAATGTCGCCACTTTTGAAGAATCAGTGCAGCTTGAGTATTACACGGTAAATGTCGGATTCAGTTCCTATGAGCTTGATTTGTTTGGGCGGATCCGCAGTCTCAAGGCGCGCGCCTTGGAACAGTACCTTGCCACCGAGCAGGCCCGACGCAGCATGCAGATATCCCTGGTGGCCGAGGTTGCCGGTGCTTACCTTAACCTGGCCGCCAATCGCGACCTGCTGCGCCTGTCCCATGAAACCCTTGAAAGCCAGGAATCAACCCATGAATTGATCCAGCGGCGTTTTGAACTGGGCGACTCATCCGAGCTGGAAGTGCACCAGTCGCAGACCCGCGTGGATGCGGCGCGGGTGGATATCGCCAAGTATACCGGCCAGACGGCCCTGTACGCGAATGCGCTCAATCTCCTGGTCGGGACGAATGTGCCGGCGGAGCTGCTGCCTCGTGAATTTCCAGCGTTGAAAGATATCAGCGCTAGATTGCCCTCCGAGGTGCTCCAGCGCCGACCTGATATTCTCCAGGCCGAGAACCAGCTTAAGGCCGCCAATGCCAACATCGGTGCGGCGCGGGCGGCGTTTTTTCCGTCCATTATTTTGACCGGCAGTTATGGCACAATGGACGATCAGTTGGCCGGTCTCTTTAAAGCCGGTTCGTCGGTCTGGGCGTTTACGCCGCAAATCACGCTGCCGATTTTTTCGGCCGGGAAAAATATGGCCAATCTGGATGCGGCCAAGGTTGAGCGCGATATCTGTCTGGCGCAATACGAAAAGGCCATTCAGACGGCTTTTCGGGAAGTGGCCGATGCCCTGGCGCAACGCGGAACCTTGCGGGATCAACTGGAAGCGCAAGAATCGCTCGAAGAATCCGCCGCCGCAAGCTATGCGCTTTCCGATGCTCGTTACCGCAAAGGAATTGAGGGATACCTGACCGTTTTGGACTCACAGCGTTCGCTCTACGGCGCGCGCCAGGGGCTGATTGCCGTCCGCCTTGCCCGGTTGGTCAACCTGGTAACGCTCTACAAAGTCCTGGGCGGTGGATGATCCCAAATCATGGAGCGCAACAGTTGCGAACAACTGCTCGCCCAAATGGGAGCCGTAATCGAGCGGTGATGTCTTAATGTGCCTCTCGATTTTGACCGGCACGATATTCCTATTGAATTGGCTTGGCATCTAACAATAAAAAAGGTTTTATGAGCAGCCATTCCGGGAATCAGCCATCGCCGCCGCCAGTGTCCATTCTCGTCCGCAGGGGTGTGCGCCGCACTTTGTTCAACATGGCCTTTCCCATGCTGGCCGGCACATTTGCCATGAATGCCTACACGCTCACGGACACCTGGTTCGTTTCGCGGCTGG
This sequence comes from uncultured Verrucomicrobiota bacterium, assembly GCA_964469675.1. Lineage (GTDB taxonomy): Bacteria > Verrucomicrobiota > Kiritimatiellia > JAAZAB01 > JAAZAB01 > VSJD01. The sequence goes on along the minus strand of CAYYBV010000063.1, from coordinate 8,173 downwards.
GAACATTACCGCTGGCCGCGATGGGTTTTACTTTTCCGGTTATCATGCTGTTGACTTGTGTGGCCGGCGGGCTTGGCTCCGGAATCACGGCATTGGTTTCGCATGCGATCGGCCGCCACAATCACGTGGCGGCGGCCAGGGTCGCCACGCATGGCATAATCCTCACAATGGCGACTTCAGCGGTTATTTCTATTGCCGGGTATTGGAGCATCGGCATTATTTTTGCATGGCTCGGCGCCGATGCAAAAACCATGCCGCTCATTGGCGATTATATGCGTACATGGTACATAGGCGCGATTTTTATGTCTTTGCCCATGATCGGAAATGGAGTTCTGATCTCGGCGGGCGATTCCAAAGCGGCCAGCCGCTTTATGATCATGGGCACAATAATCAATGCGATCCTTAACCCCATTTTGATTTTCGGATGGCTCGGTTTTCCGGCGCTGGGCATTCGCGGGTCGGCGCTGGCGACAGTGATCGCGCAGGCCAGTGCAACAATATGGCTCTTTTGTTTACTATTCAGGAAGCATCATCTCATCGCATTTGCAAACCAGGGCATCAAAGACTGGCTTGCCTCCTGCCGAAAAATTATCCGCTTCGGAATTCCGGGCATCTTAAGCATGATTCTGATGCCGGTTTCCGCCATGGTGATCACCTCCATTGTCAGCGGCTTTGGCAACGAGGCCGTCGCAGCCTGTGGTGCGGCGGGACGTATTGAAATGTTTGCGTTCGTTATTCCGATGGCGCTTGGGATGTCGATGACCCCTTTTGTGAGTCAGAACTTCGGCGCTGGCCGGCTGGACCGCGTTCGCGAATCGATTACCTTAGCCACCCGCTTCGCCATGCTTTATGGCGGTGGGGTGGCCGTCGTATTTTTTCTCTGTGCGCCGGCATTTGCGTCGGTATTTACTGATGATCCAAAAGTCGCCAACTTTCTGATCGCCTATATCCGGATCATTCGGGTATGGGATGATGGAAGTGCATCGCTATTGCGGTTTTGTGCTCACTGGTTTACATAAGCCATTTTTTTCGACGGTGCTTAACGCCATCCGGGTGCTGGGGTTGCTGATCCCGCTTTCCTACTTGGGCGCCAATTTTTACGGAGTAAGGGGCGTTTTCCTGGGCCGCCTGGCGACAGATATTATCGTCGGGAACATCGGGCTGATTTGGGTATATCGCTCGTGTGATTCAATCCGGGAATCTGCGGTAATTTCATAAAATTCATATTATCACGCTGAAGCGGCGCGGGGTTAGGTTCTATTTTCCTGTTAAAAACCGCTACGGCGGTATATGCTTAAGTCAAGTTTGGAGCTTGTCCGCATACCGGCAGAACACGTATTTTACTGTTAATTCAATTTTAAGGCGGAAGATGAAATCATTCTCCTGGATAGCTGTTCTGATTTTTTCGATGGTGAGCGTCATCCCTTTGCCGGCGCAAACCAATGTGTTTCCACGGCAGGTTGCTGTAAAGGCGGCCACGCCGCAAAAATCCGTTGCGCCGAATCCGGGTTGGGCATTGGTTGTTAACCTGGGTGAAACTGAATTTTTGCCGTTTGTCTGGATCGGGCCCTTGCAAATGTGGGTTGGTAAATTTGAGATCACCACCGGACAGTACCAACGGTTTGATATGGGCCATGTGAGTCCGGATTATTACGGTCACGAGCTGGCCGCACCCGATCAGCCCGTGGTCTGGGTTTCCTGGGAGGATGCCAACAACTACTGCGCCTGGTTGACCCGTACTTTCGGCGATCAGATCCCGAACGGCTATATTTTCCGTCTGCCGACGGAGCAGGAGTGGCAGACCTTTGCCGCCTGCGGCGACCGCCGTCGATATCCTTGGGGCAATACCTGGCCACCGCCGGACACCTTCAACTACCGGGGTGAAGAGGGCGTTGGGTTTTTTTACTGGCTCTTCCAGTCCGAAAATTATATTGGCGGACATGATGATGAATTTATTGTAACTTGCCCGGTAACGCGCAGCGGAGGCAATGCCTGGGGTTTATTCGGCGTGGGCGGCAATGTTTGGGAATGGTGCCAGGACTGGTTTGATGACCGTCAAATCACGCGGTCCCTGCGCGGGGCAAGCTGGAATAACAGCGAACCGGAAATTATGGCAATCAATAACCGCAGCGATGCCAATCCCGTACGCTGCAATTCCATGATTGGCTTCCGGGTGGTGGTAGCGCCGGTGGATATCACTCAATAGTTCGATTTAGAATACAAAATCCAGAATGAAGCGCCCATGCCGGCCCAATCGTCGGCCAAAACGGATGCATCCGGCAGACATCATTTTGGTGCGGGACTAACCGGTTTATCGTGCCGTGGTTCCGGTCTTTTGGGCCGATGCTTTTCCGGTGCTTTTTGGCTTTGTGGTTGCGCTGGTCTTTTTGGCCGGTGCGCTGGCCGCCGCCTTGGCATTTATGGTTTGCAGATGAAGTTTCTGGATTTCCGCCTGGAGCACCTGGTTGGCCTGTTCCAGCTCCTGAATCTTGGCCTTATCCGCGGATCCTGCCTGGAGCTGTATGTTTACATTTTGAAGCTCTGCCTGCAGCGACCGGTTGGTCGCTTCCAGTTCAGCGATTCTTTTCTTGTCGGCGCATCCGAACAATAACAGGGAGGAAACGCAAACTGCGGAAATAAGGATGCCGTGCTTCATGAAAAATTGCCTTTCTAAAAATTTCTTCCAATCTATGGTTAAACGATCCGGAATTTACTATCCGTCCGAAAGAATGCAATAAAAAACACAGGCGAACGCACAATCTTATAAGCCGACTTTTTACGAGTTTTTCCAATCCGCGATTAGAGGGATAACCATTCAACCCGTTCCGCTGCCGGCGTGTGGGGCCAATATCAGCGCCGGTGGTTCGGTTTCAATGACCCGCATTCTTTTCCAGTGTCCCTTGCGATAGCGCCAGCGAAACACCAAGGCCAGCGCGCATACATAAGCGGACAGAAAAAACCAGGCGGTATAAAGCCCGGCATGGAAATATATCACGCCGGCCGAGACCGGCAGGACAATCAGGGCAATCGACAGGCAGGTAATTGTCCGCCCAATGAACTTGGTGTCGCCCGCGCCACGCAGGGCTCCCGAGTAAATGACGTTGAGCGCATCAAATACGCAATAAAAGGCGACAAAGCGCAGGACGCCCACGGTCAGACGCCGGACATCCGCGAAATCGCCCGCGGCATCCTCTGTTGACTGGAAGATATTAATTAACCATTCCGGTGCCAGGATAAACAGCGCCGCCAGCGACCACATATAAACGCACGTCAGTTGCAGGGCGCTGCGCGTGGCGAGCATGCCATCTTCCGGTATTCCGCGCCCGATGGCCTGTCCCACCAGCGTGCTGACCGCGATCGAAAAACCAATCATTGGCATAAAGGCCAGCAGGTTGATTGAGCAGGCGATATTGGTTGCCGCCAGCGCTTCCCGCCCCAACCGGCCCACCATCAGCAAAAAAAATGCAAAGCCGAAAAAATCCACGAAAAACTGGATGCCGGCCGGCGTCCCGAATTTTAACAGGCGTAAGAACAGATCCCGGTCAAAAGCCCACATCCGGCGCACGCCATAGATCATGTTATTTGTTTTGCGGAACACTATGCCGATATAAAGCAGGAGCATGACCGCGGAGCTGGTGATTGTGGCCAAGGCGGAACCGGCCATGCCCATTTCGGGGAACCACCCATACCCGTTAATCAATATGTAATTCAAGGGAACGTTGATCGTTACGCCGGTCACATTGATAACCATGATGGGCATGGTCAGTCCGCGCCCGGAATAAAAACAGCTCAATGCGTTCTGCAGGAGCCCGAATCCGGCGCCCAGCATTAAAATCCGGAAATACACCGTCTCCAGTTCCTGGATCGGCGGCGTATGGCCTGCCAGTTTAAACAGGTTCCCGCCGATGCCCGACAGGCCCGCCAACAGGATGCCGGCGGCCAGGGCCAAATAGATTCCCTGCCAGAGTACGCTGCCGACCCGCCGGGGCAGATGCGCTCCGTCATATTGCGCCACAAACGTGTTGGTGAACTCGACGATGCCCATAAAAAAGCACATTAACATAAATGCCATTGCGCCGGCCGGCACGGATGCGGCCAGTGTGTCCAGCGAATAGCGTCCCAGGAACAGCCGGTCGGTAAACAGCATGACCGTATGCGAGCTCATGCTGATGATCAGCGGCAAGCTGATTTTGAACACCTCGCGATAGCCGCCGGGCCGATGCCAGTTTGCGAAAACAAGCTGGGAAATGGAATTCATAAGACTGTGGGAACATTCCGCTGCAATTCATTTTAAAAATTAGCCGTGTTTACCAGATTGTGCTTGATTTGCATATCATATACTCGTTACCGTAATAGTTTCATTTTAAATGACCGGTGACGCAGTGTTATCTGGGTTTTGCATGGCATAAACCTTTTGGTTGTGGTGTGAGTGTGGCATGCATCTAACAGTTAAATAGGCTAAAATGATAATCAAATTAACACGCGAGCAAGTTTGGGTGCTATCCACCAGCATAATCCTGGTGGTGGCCGTCTGCGGTTGCAAACGCGCCAAGCCTGCCCAGCAGATGGGGCCGCCGACCGTGATGGTGGCGCCCGCAGTTCAGCAGGAAATTAATATTTATGGGAACTGGATCGGCACGCTCGACGGCATGGTCAATGCCCAGATCCATGCCCAGGTCAGCGGTTACCTGATGACCCAGTGTTACAAGGAAGGCGATTTAGTCCATAAAGGTGATCTGCTCTTCCAAATTGATCCGCGTCCCTTCCAGGCGGCATTTGACAAGGCCAAGGGCCAAATGGCCGAGGCCCAGGCCGACCTGGATATGACCGCCATAGATGTTAAGCGTTACACGCCTCTGGCTAAAAATAATGCCATCAGCCAGCAGGAATTGGATAATGCCATCCAGTCCAACAAGGGCGCCCAAGCCGCGCTGGAATCGGCCCAGGCGGCTCTCAAGCAGGCCGAGTTGAATTTAGAATTCACCAGGATTACTTCGCCCATTGACGGCATTGCCGGTATTGCCGAGGCCCAAGTTGGCGACCTGGTCGGCCCAAATAGCGGCGAATTGACGGCGGTATCCACAGTGGACCCGATCAAGGTTTATTTCCCGATCAGCGAGCAGGAATATATGCTGGCGATGGATAATCGGCTTGCGCAAGGCCGCGGCGACATGGTCACCGGTCGGGTGACCAACAACCTGGAGTTGATCCTGGCCAATGGGGAAACTTATCCGTACAAGGGTGCGGTTGTTACCGCTGATCGACAGGTCAACATTAAAACGGGAACAATCCGTATCGCCGGCTTGTTCCCGAATCCGCGTTGGATCCTGCGGCCAGGCCAGTATGCCCATGTCCGCTTGCCTGTCAAAAGGATTGGCGACGCGCTTTTGGTGCCCCAGCGTGCGGTTGCGGAAACGCAGGGTAGTTATCATGTGGTGGTTGTGGATAAGAGCAATCGGGCATCGATCCGAACCGTGCAGGTAGGCGATCGCAGCGACACGTCTTGGATCATCACCAAGGGCCTGAATCCCGGAGAGCGCGTGGTGGTCGAGGGTATCCAGAAGGCCCGCGAAGGCGCCTTGGTCAACCCGCAGCCTTACGTGGTTGCCGCTGTCCCGGGTATGCCGCCGGCGGGCACAAACCCACCCGCGCCTTAAGGTTTTAATTCATCCATGACCAAATTTTTCATTAACCGGCCAATCGTGGCTATGGTGATTTCCATCATCATAGTTATTATTGGCTTGGTGACCATGCAGGGCCTGCCCACGGCCCAGTTCCCCAATATCGTTCCGCCCGAAATACAAATCCAGACAATGTATGTCGGTGCCGACGCGCAAACCGTGGAACAATCGGTTGCCACGCCAATCGAGCAGCAGATGAGCGGCGTGGATAACATGCAATACATGTATTCCGTTAACGCCAATAACGGCTCCATGTCGATGCGCGTCGATTTCGATATTTCAACGGATCCCAACACGGATCAGATACTGGCGCAGATGCGCGAGTCGCAGGCCGAGTCCCAGCTACCGGCCGATGTCCGCAACTATGGCGTCACTGTCCAGAAATCCACATCCGCGCCGCTGATGCTCTTTTCGCTGACTTCGCCAAAAGGCACTTATGATGCCACGTTCCTTGCTAATTACGCCTATATCAATCTCAACGACCAATTGCTGCGTGTGCCGGGAATTGCCAGCATTCAGGTATTTGGCTCCGGCCAGTATGCCATGCGTTTTTGGGTCAGGCCGGATCAATTAGCCAAGCTGGGCATCACGATCCCCGATATCATCAATGCGATCAACAGCCAGAATACGGTCAATCCGGCCGGTCAAATCGGCAGCGAGCCAGTGCCGGCTGGCCAGGAATTTACCTATGCCGTGCGCGCCCAGAGCCGATTGGTCAGTGAAGCGGAATTTGAGCAGATCGTGATTCGGGCCGATCCCGATGGGTCCGTAATCAGGCTCAAGGATGTCGCCCGCGTAGAGTTAGGCTCCCAGACCTATAATATTATCGGACGACTTAACGGACAGCCGGCGGCCATTATCGCGCTCTACCAGCTGCCCGGGTCAAACGCCATCAAGGCGGCTGACGGCGCCAAGCAACTCATGGCCGAATTGAAAAAGCGGTTTCCAGCAGATGTTGATTATGTTATCGCCCTTGATACCACCGAAGCGGTCAGGGCCGGCATGGAGGAAATTACCAAAACGCTGTTCGAAGCGTTGTTGCTGGTAATCCTGGTGGTTTTTATTTTTTTACAGAGTTGGCGCGCGACCCTGATCCCATTGCTGGCCGTGCCGGTCTCGCTCATCGGCACCTTCATGCTGTTCCCGGTTTTCGGTTTTTCGATCAACACGCTGTCGCTCTTCGGCCTGGTACTGGCCATCGGATTGGTGGTGGATGACGCCATTGTCGTAGTAGAGGCCGTGGAACGGCACATTGAGGCGGGCCTGACGCCCAAGGACGCGGCGCTCAAGGCCATGGAAGAGGTATCCGGACCGGTCATTGCCATTGCGCTCATTCTGGCGGCCGTATTTATACCAACCGTTTTTATTCCCGGGATCACCGGCCGGCTTTACCAGCAGTTTGCCGTGACCATCGCGATATCCGTGATAATTTCGGCCTTCAATGCTTTGTCGCTCAGCCCGGCGCTTGCGGCTCTGTTGCTGCGGCCGCGCGTTAAATCCCGCGGGGTGATCGGGGCTTTTTTCGACAGTTTCAATCGCCTGTTTGATCGTGCCACGCATGGTTATGTTGCAGTTTGCCGCTCCTGTATCCGCAAGACGGGATTCAGCCTGCTTTTTCTGGTGCTGGTCTCCGCCGGCGTGGGCCTTTTCGGCAAGATTTTACCGGGCGCTTTCATCCCGGAGGAAGACCAGGGTTATCTTTACATCAACGTGCAGCTTCCCGATGCGGCTTCACTGCAGCGCACGGATGTTGTCTGCCGCCAGATTGAGGAAATCCTTGCCAAGACACCAGGGGTTCAGTATGCCACCACGGTTTGCGGTTTCAGCATGTTAAGCTGGGTGTCGGATACCTACAGCGCTTTCTTTTTTGTTTCGCTCAAGCCCTGGAATGAACGCAAGCACCCCGCGGAACAATATAATGCCATTGTGGCGCACATCAACCGCACGCTGGCAAAAATTCCGCAAGCCATCGCATTTGCCTTTTCGCCGCCGGCCATTCCAGGCATTGGCACGGCCGGCGGGGTTACGTTCATCCTTGAGGACCGTGCCGGTAAGGACATAGATTTTCTGGCCGAAAATGTAAAAACTTTCTCGGAAGCCGTCCGCAAGCGTCCGGAAGTGGCTTCGATCAATACCACTTTTCTGCCGACTGTGCCGCAAATTTTTATCGATGTGGACCGTGACAAGGTTTTGAAACAAGGCGTGGATATCAGCCAGGTGTATAAAACCTTGCAGGCCTTCATGGGTGGCGCGTTTATTAATTACTTTAACCGGTTTGGGCGCCAATGGCAGGTTTATGTTCAGGCCGAAGGGGATTACCGTAACCGTGCCGAAAATTTGGGCCAGTTTTATGTGCGCAATGATCGCGGCGACATGGTGCCACTCTCGGCGCTGACCAAGATCAGGTCCAGCGTCGGTCCGGAATTTACAATGCGCTACAATCTTTATCGCTGCGCCCAATTTAACATTACGGCGGCGCCAGGCTATAGTTC
>CAYYBV010000062.1:0-10056 GCA_964469675.1 uncultured Verrucomicrobiota bacterium | reverse complement strand
TTCTGCGAGGGTTGCGGCGGTCACAATAAGACGACGTAACTACTTACCACAATTGGTTCCGCTGAAAAAGTCCTATCGCCGCCATGGGTTTGGTGCGATATTTAGAAAACGCAACGGGGTCAGGGCTGGACATTGGACAAATAGCTTGCGGCAGCATATGTAATATGTATTCATAGAAGAATGAGCAGACCATTGCGTAGATTGGTGGTGGATGGATGGTATCACGTTTTCAGCCGCGGGTTGGAACGGCGCGAGATATTTGCCGAAGATTGTGACCGCCTGCACTTTCTGGAACTACAGGTCGAACTTAACGAACGCTATCGCATCGTAATCCATGCCTATGTGCTGATGGATAATCATTATCATGCCATTTTTCAGACGCCCGAGGCCAATCTTAACGCCGGGATGCAGTGGTTGCATGGTAGTGAAGCATGGGTGACCCCGCGCTTTCCCAACCGCTGCCACATCCCAAGCGGACGGATTTTTAAGCGACGATATTTTTATTATGCCAGATAAAACGGCATTATGAGAACATCAGGTTCAGGAAGCAAGCGGATTTCCATAAAGGGGTCCATCAGGGGTTAAGTTTCTGGGCGCGCTTGGCCATGTTGATGTAGGTCAGGATGCCTTCGGCAATGCCCCGGGCAGCGTCATCCCGATAGGCCGAGGTCATTATTTTGATCCGGTCATTGCGGCTCGAAATGAATCCGCATTCCACCAAGGCGGCCGGGCAGTTTACATTGCGGATCACATAGAATCGCGAACGCCGCACGCCGCGGTCTTCCAGGCGGGTATACTTGGCCAGACTCCTTTGGAGATAATAGCCCAGGACCATGTTGGCCTCGTCGTACTTGTTACCGGGAAACACAATGCGATCACGGGTGCCCGCAAAAGTGCTTGCCGTGATTGGGCACCCCGCCGGTGGCAGGATGTAAGTCTCGATGCCCGAGGAACTTGTGTTGGCTGCTGCGTTCAGATGAATGCTGACGAACAAGTCGGCCCCGCATTGGTTGGCCATTAGGCAGCGCTGGTCCAACTCGACAGTTTGGTCACCATTGCGTGTCAGGCGCACGGCGATGTTGTATTTTTGCAGGATGGTTCGAATGCGCTGGGCAAGTTCAAGGGTGATGTTTTTTTCTTCCAGGCCCCGGCGCAAATCGGCGGCGCCGGGGTCCTGACCGCCATGGCCTGGGTCTATGATCACCATTTGCCAGTTTGCTGGCTTAAGTGCCCACGTGGGGTTGATTAGCGGTAAAATGGTTTTATCCACGTCCAGGTCCCGGATGGTCCAAGCGCCCCAATACCTGGAGACCGGCGCATTCAACCAGATGAGCGTGTTGTTGAATTCGACCTTGCGCGTATTACTCTCGAAGGAGAAAGTGTTGAACTTGGTCCGCAGTATGAGGTTCTGGCCCTGGACGGTGTAGGCAATGAAGTTGTAGCGCCGGGACAACTGGGATAGTGGGACGGTGTCACCCGTTATGAAGCTGCCTGCGGCGGCGACCCCGGCGGCCAGCCAGACGCCGGCAAACAGGCTGATGGCGAATAACCCGTAAGTGCCTGATTTTTGAAAACGGTACGGAATCGCCCGGTTCATATCGAATTGATTTTGATCCATTGCCTATTGACTCCACAAAGGCGCAAGTGTAATCTCAAACAACCAAAAAGAATAGGAGTTTTTTCAATGGCCGATCTATCTGAAAACAATGTGCCCAAACGGGCGCGCGATTTGTTTTCCAAGGGTTTGGTGGCCGCGGAACATGGCAATCTGGCTTATGCCATGGATATGTTCATGGCGGTGCTGGATATCGAGCCCCGTTTTTTACAGGCCCGTAAATTCTTGAGGGCTACCGCTCTGAAACAGGCCAAGGAATCAGGCGTTGGCCAGGCAGCGCATATCATGGCCACGCTGGGCGCCTTGCCGCAATTGATCAAAGGCTGGCTGGCCCTGCGCGCGGGCAAGCCACGCGAGGCCCTGGGCCTGGGCGAGGAGCTTATCCGCAAGGATCCCCTGAACCCAATCTTCATACGATTCATATGCAGGATGGCCGAGGCGGCGGAGATGCCCGAAGTGGCGGCGCTCACACTGGCCATGGTGCGCGAGTATTTCCAGCAGGACGCCGTGTTCCTGACTTGGCTGGGCAACCTCTATATGAAAATGGACCAACCCCAGGACGCCAAGGAATGTTTCGAAACGGTTGTCAATCTCAAGCCCAACGACGCCCAGGCGATGCAGGCGCTGAAAAATGCCATGGCCCGTGAAACAATGGTCAAGGGCGGTTGGGACGAGGCGACTAAAGGCGGGGGCGGCGGTTACCGCAGCGTGATCAAGGATCTTAACGAAGCGTCATTGCTGGAAAAAGAAGCCATGGCGGTCAAAGACGGCAAAAGCGCGGAATTGCTGATTCATGACCTGGAAGGGCGTGTCCGGCATGAGCCAGAAAATATCAATTACCGCCGGGCTTTGGCTAACCTGTATATGCAGGTAACGCGGTTTGATGATGCCAAACAAACGATAGATGAAGCCAGGCGCCTCAGCGGCACGGCTGACCCGCAACTTGATCAGATGCTGAATACGGTACAGCTAAAGCAATTTGATTTTGATATTGCCCAATGCCGTGAAAACGGTGACCTGGCAGGGGTCAAAAATAAGCAAGCCGCCAAGAACGAATTTGTATTCAAAAGCACCGCGGCGCGCATCGAGCGGTATCCCAATGACCTGTCCTTGCGGTATGATTACGGAGTTCTTTTGTTCGAGCGCAATATGTTGAACGAGGCCATCCAGCAGTTCCAGATAGCCCAGCGCAACCCGCGTAACCGCGTACGTGCGCTTTATTTCATGGCGCGCTGTTTTAAGCAGAAACAGCAGTTTGACATGGCGCGGGAGCAATTGGAGAAAGCTGCCGCCGAATTGACCGAAATGGATGAATTGAAAAAGGATATTTTTTACCAGCTGGGCGAAACCCTGGAAGCTCAAGGGGACGCCGTGACGGCGGTGAATAAATATTATAAAGAAATTTACCAGGTGGACATTGGCTACAAGGATGTGGCCGCCAAGATTGAAAAGTCCTATAAGCCATCTCCGCAAGGGTAGTGTGTTTTGAGCCAACCTTTCGTCGCCATGCCAAGGTTGCTTTTCAGCCGGTCCCTCCGCGCGGGTGAATGCCATGCGTCATGAAAAAGCAATTGGATTCCTGGCAATATTTCTCGGGGTCGGCTTGTTCAGCACGGTTGAGGTGGCCAGCAAGCTTGTTGGCGTCCGGGTGCATCCCCTGCAAATGGTCTTTATTCGCTTTTTTCTGACGGGGATCATCCTGCTGGCCTTTGCGGCACCGGTCCTACGCAAGCGGGCGCTGCCTTTGGCCATGCGCGATTATGGTTTATTTGCGATCAACGGGGGCATTGGGTTTGCGCTGGCCGTCGTGTTGTTTCACGCCGCCATTCTGGTATTTGAAAAAGCGGCGTCCTGCGCGGTGGTTTTCAGTGCTAACCCGATTTTTGTCCTGCTCTTTGCGCGGTTCGTAAATCGGGAATCCTGGAGCGTGCCGAAATGGGCGGCCATGCTGACCGGTCTTGCAGGGGTGGCCTGTTTTGCCTGGGAATCGGGGGCTTTTACGCACCAGTCCCTGGTGGCGTTAAGCCTTATGGTGATGGCGGCCATGTTGTTTGCGCTTAGTGTCTGCATTGTCCGACGTGTGATTATCCGCTATGGTGTGTTCGTGCTCACTGGTTTTTCCGCGTTGTTCGGCAGCCTGATGGTTTTGCCATTTGCGCTGGCCGTGACCGCGCATCAGGGCCTGGCCGGTTTGGCGAGCGCTTGGGCGCCGACCTTGTATGTGGCACTCATCGGCACCGCGCTGGCCTATGGGCTTTATTATTTTGGGCTTGGCCATGGCACAGCTTTTCAGGCCTCAATGATGTTTTTTCTCAAGCCCGTGATGGCCTCGGTGCTGGCCGTTCTGGTGCTGGGTGAGCATATTAATCGCTTTATGCTGCTGGGCAGCGTGCTCATTTTAGCCGGCCTGGCAATTACCGTTGGCGGTCACCTTTTGGCGCGGCATGGTTCTGGTGCGGATGTAAACGATAATACCTGAATATTCGCGGGCACCAGCGTTCCGGTCTTATGCACACGCCAGCACCGTGCGTAATTTTTTTGCGCCGCTTTGTTTTTAATCAGGCAAAAAATAATGTTTTGACAGACGAAACTCCGGAGAGGATAATGATTGGCCAGATATTTAAGTTGCTGGGCGGCTCTTAAGAAAAGGAGGCGGGTCGTGGCGAAAAATATGGATCGAGGCAATACTGGTCGCAACAACAAGCCGAAGCTTTCCATCGCGGAAAAAAAGCAGAAGAAAAAAATGAAACAAATGGCCAAGATGGCCAGCCTGGCGCCGACACCGTAATTTTGCCGGCCGGTGCTTTTTGGGTTTATGCCTCTGGCGGATAGCGTTGGTGCGCCGGTTGGCACAGGCTTGGTGTTCGCGTTTGGCTGGAATTTCTTTACTTGGGGCGGTAGCTCAGTTGGTAGAGCACCACGTTCGCAACGTGGGGGTCGGGAGTTCGAATCTCCTTCGCTCCACCCATTGCAGGCCTTTGTGATGCAGTATCCTGGCGGTTTGCTGCGTTGTCATTCGCACTTGCTGTTATCATCGGTTGGCGACAACTTCGGCGTCATTTCGGCGCATTTTTTGGGTGTGGTGTTTGTTGGATGCATGTGCTGCGCGCGCGATGCGGCCATCCGTGTGTCGGGATGGCGCCGGGTTGCAGTCCAAATATATGTAATTTTTTTGTTTGATATGACGGACGTGGCTGATAAATTAATACAAAAGCAATATTAGTGTTAATATAATTGTGTGCTTTGGTTTTTTTCCGTCCGGCGTGTTGCGTGGGGTGTGATAGATGGCGGCGATGATAATCACTGCCTTCGGCCCGGCGTCGAAATAACGCGCCATCCTGTTTGCGCTGGTTTTTTTTAGTTTATTGGTAATACTTGTTTATAATTCGTATTATAGCGTCGCTAAAATCGACCGGTGCTGTAATGCTTAAAATCGGGATTTGCCGGCGTAAAACATGAAAGGCGCTTGTAGCGTGGGAGAGCAAAAAATAATTGGTGTTTTGGTTGCCGCCGTGGTCCTGGCGGCAAGCGGTGCATTTGCCGCCCGGCCATTGATCATCGATGATGCCGATCCGCTGGAGTTCAAGGATTTCAAAATAGAAGGCGGCGGTTGGTATGCGAAAAATTCCGGGTGCAAGCACGGGAATGTTCCCTTGGCGGCGGGGTGCGGCATCATCCCCGCCTTGGAACTTGGCGTTGGTTTTGGCGGTCAGTTCGAGGAACGCACCGAAATTGATGAGGCCAGCGGCAGTGAAAATACTTGCACCGAAACCGGTGTTGGTGATCTGATGGTCAATGTAAAATGGCGGGTTTTCAAGGAAACGGCATGGCTGCCCCGACAAGCTATAGTCCCGGCGGTCAAGTTTCCTACATCGGACAAAGATAAGGGGCTGGGAAGCGGCAAGGTAGATTACGATCTCACTTGGATTGGTTCAAAATCATTTTGCGAGAAGATGGGGGGGCATATCAACGTCGGATATTCCTGGATCGGCGAACCGGCGGATGAGAATGTGGGTGATATTTTTCACTATGGTCTGGCGCTCGATTACCAAATCATTGATCCACTGCAGTGGGTAGGTGAAGTATATGCGGAAGATGAATTGCGCCGTGGGGTAAATACTGTCGTCATGTTCAACACCGGTTTGCGTTATAGTATTCGAGATAGTTTAGTTGCCGACATCGCGGCGGGTTCGCGCATTGCCGGTGATGCCCCGGATCTTATCGCAACAGCCGGCTTGACGTGGACATTCGGTTTTGCGAAGGACGAAAATAAGTAGGGATCAAGCGAACACCGGAGGGACGCAGCATGCATATGGCCGATGCTTTGATTAGCCCCGCGGTTGGTGGGGTAATGTGGGGGGTAACTGCCGGATTGATCGCGTATTGCGCGCGTAAAATCAAGCAAACAATGAGCGACAAATTGATCCCGATGATGGGTGTGCTGGGCGCTTTTATCTTTGCGGCCATGATGATCAATTTTTCGATCCCTGGCACGGGGTCGAGCGGTCATCTGGGAGGCGGCTTGATCCTCACGATTCTGTTGGGACCCCACGCCGCCTTTTTAGTGATCTCGTCGGTGCTGGTCGTGCAAGCCTTTTTCTTTGCCGACGGCGGATTGCTGGCGCTGGGGTGCAATATTTTCAATCTCGGCTTCTTTCCCGCATTTATCGCCTATCCGCTTATTTACCGCGTGATTGCCCGGAATGAGTCCAGCACACTGCGCGCTTGGATCGCCGCGATTGTTGCCGCTGTTGTTGGTCTGCAATTGGGCGCATTTGGCGTTGTCCTGGAGACCAAGGCCTCCGGTATTTCGGATTTGCCGTTTAGCGCCTTTGTTCTATTGATGCAGCCTATTCATTTGGCCATTGGCATTGTAGAAGGTCTGGCCACGGCTGCAGTGGTTGCGTTTGTCGCCCGTGCGCAACCGGAAGCCCTGTTTGTGACACGAGTGAATGATGAGTCGCAGAACAGCCTGCGGCCAGTCATCATCGGCCTGTTAATCGCCGCCGTGGTTGTCGGCGGGGCCGCAAGCTGGTTTGCCTCGACACATCCTGACGGATTGGAATGGTCTATTGCCAAGGTTTCCGGCAAAGAAGAGGTCTCCGGTACGGAAGACAACTTGCATAAGGGATTAGTACAGTTACAGGAAAAAACCGCCTTCTTGCCGGACTATGGTTTTAAATCCATGGAACCCGAAGCCGCTCCTGCCGAAAAAAACACGACCGAGCCCGCTCCATGGCCGGCCATCAGCGCCGGAACATCCTTATCGGGCATTGTGGGTGGCCTAATTACATTGGGCTTGGCTGGCCTCATTGGTTTCGCCTTGAAAGGGCGGCGTGCGGGAGTATAAATAATCGGATGGGATTAGGACAATGGATTGAAATTGGCCGCATGGATGAACTGGGGCGGCTGGACACGCCCGTGCATCGGCTCGATGCACGGGCCAAAGTCGTCACAACCATTGCTTTCATCGTGGTCGTCATGTCGTTTCCGCGTTATGAAGTGTCTGCGCTAATGCCGTTTTTTTTCTATCCGTGCGTATTGCTCGCATGGGGGCGCATTCCGTTCGGGTATATTTTAAAAAAAATTCTCGTTGCGGCGCCGTTTGCATTGGCCATTGGCGTTTTTAACCCTTTATTAGACCACCAGACGGTTGTCCACGCTGGCGCGTGGGGCATTTCCGGCGGCTGGCTTTCGTTTGCCTCAATCATGATTCGCTTTGTCCTGACCGTCAGCGCGGCCCTGGCGTTGATGGCCTGCACTGGTGTTTACCGCCTTGGCGTAGGCTTGGAAAGGATATTTGTACCGCGGGTCTTTGTGGCCCAATTACTGTTTCTCTACCGTTACTTATTTGTTGTTGCCGATGAGGGTGTCCGGATGATGCGCAGCTTGGAATTCCGTTCCGCCGGGCCGCGGTCCTTGCGCTTGCGTGTTTATGGCTCGCTCGTGGGACAACTACTCCTGCGCTCCATGGATCGTGCCGATCGTGTTTATCGCGCCATGGTCGCCCGCGGATTTTCCACCGGTGGTGGAGCGATCCGGGTTCTGCCCCGGACATCGTTTCGATGGAGCGATTTGGCGTTTACCGTAGGGTGGACGGTGTTTTTTGTCGTGGCGCGTATGTGGAACCTCTCCGATGTTTTGGGACGTTGGGCCGGGGGCGGCGCATGAGTCACCATCTTGTTGAAGTTCGCGATTTGCACTTTACCTATGCCGACGGTACGGATGCGCTTAAAGGCGTTTCTTTCCGGATCACGCATGGCGAATCGGTTGCCCTGGTCGGGGCCAACGGGGCCGGTAAATCTACTTTGCTCTTGCATCTTAACGGCTACCTGAGGCCTACGCGCGGTGAAGTGCGCATTGGTGATGTGCCGCTGATGCGCGAGACGGTTGCTTCGGCCCGCCGTGCGGTTGGCATGGTCTTCCAGGATCCGGATGACCAGCTCTTTATGCCAACCGTTTACGAGGATGTGGCTTTCGGCCCTTTGAATGCCGGCCTGCCATTGGCTGAAATTGAACAGCGTGTCATCGCGGCGTTGGAACGGGTGGGCATGACGCATTTACGCGAACGCCCGCCTTACAAACTCTCGGCAGGCGAGAAACGTGCCGTGGCCATTGCCACGGTGTTGGTCATGTCGCCCGATGTGCTGGTCATGGACGAGCCTTCCGCACATCTCGATCCGCGTGGCCGGCGGCGGTTGATCGAATTGTTCAAGTCATTCAAGCATACTAAAATCATCGCCACCCATGATCTTGAACTTGTCGTCGAGTTGTGTTCCCGCGTGATCGTGCTTGACGGCGGCAAAGTCGCGGCCGAAGGATCGGTCGTGGAAATTCTGAATGACGAAGCCCTTATGCTCGCCCATGGGCTGGAACGCCCGCATAGCTTGCGGTGCATCCATGCGCCACATTCTGCGTAATCTGATACATCGGGAACGTCGTGCAAACGATTTGCTTTTTGGCCGATGTTTCAGGAGCGTTTTCTCCCCGCGCAATGGAAAAAGCGAAGAACATTAAAGCGATGGAACTAAAAAAACAAAATCTCATTCCCGATTCCTTCCAATTGTTATTTCGTGCGGCTGACATGATTTCAATCAAGAGCCATGGCGTCTACCTTTCGCATCCGTTTTCATTCTTGTTCCATGTTTGTCACGTGGGCTCGCGTCTGCCTACGGCCGGTCCGGAGTTCAAGCAAGAATCATTCGAAGCAGGCCGCCCACAATCAGGGCGGTCAGGATCATAACCAGGGCGGCCTTCAGCATATCTTTTACGCCTAATTCCTTGAGCAGGACCGCAAACGTGGCCACGCAGGGGAAATACAGGGTCAGCACCGTCATCGCGATGGTCAGTTGGGTAGGGGTGAGTGACAGGGGCACTAACATGCCCACGGCCAGGTCCTTGCGCAGAAAACCGGCCAGCAAAGCCGGGACTGCCGCACCAGGCAGGCCAAACCAGGCTTGCATAAACGGTGTCAAGGGGCGGGCCAAATAATTGATCGCGCCCAAAGCGTTCAGGATCCCAACCGCCAGAATCCCCAGGAAAAGGAAGGGCACTGCTTCCGTCACAAACCAACGGACGCGCATCCAGGTTTTTTTGGCCACCGCCAAGAGGCTTGGCCAGCGATAGGGCGGGATATCCAGGAACAGTTCCGGACATTCGCCATGTGCCGTTTTGTTGAGCGTCAGTCCGAGCAGGATAAACACGGCTGCTAACGTTCCATAAACCAGCAGGATGTAGCGCGCGCCGTGAGGAGCAAGCACGCCGAAAATCATGGCGCTCTGCGCCATGCAGGGCACTGTCACGCTCACGAGGGTCGCGGCGATAAAACGCTGTTTGCGTGTTTCCAGGGTGCGCGCGGAAAGCACGCCCGGCACGTTACAGCCCAAGCCCAGTAAAACAGGCACGATGCCGTGCCCGTGCAACCCTAATTTATGAAACATGTTGTCGGTCACCGTGGCCAGTCGCGGCAGATATCCCGAGTCCTCCAGCAGGGCCAGGGCCAGATAGAACGCGATTATATAGGGTAGCACCATGCCGAACGGCACGAAAAGGCCGGTAGTGAGGATGCCCATGGACTGGACATAATCCACTTGCCCGTCAATCAAGGTTCCGATCAGGAGGTCATGCAGTATGCCGGAACCCAGCCAGGTGCTCATGGCGGCTACCGGTACACGGTACAAGTTGAACACCGGTTCAACGCCATATCGAATAAGGCCCTCACCCACGAGCCTGACCAGCCAAAAGAGCGCAAACAGCACTCCCATGGCCGTCAGCCAACCTGTGCCGGATTTGACGGTGGCATCCGCCAGTCGATCCCAGACGCTATGATGCCGGTGGGCTACGGTCTGCACCCTGCGGACAATATGCCCGACTTCCGTCCAGACTTGGTCTGCGTCTTTCAGCCTGGGACGCTCGGAAATCCGCGCTTCGTCCAGTCGTTG
>CAYYBV010000061.1:0-10137 GCA_964469675.1 uncultured Verrucomicrobiota bacterium | reverse complement strand
ACCTCCGACCCCTTCCATGTCAAGGAAGTGCTCTAGCCAACTGAGCTAATCGCCCGAAAGGAAATAAATGAATCATACATTGTTTTTTATCTCTGTCAAATCGTTTCGTATTTCTTAATAAAATCCCCTGTTTACAGCATCATCAGGGCATATTCTTTTGCCCTTCCCTGCTGAGTTCTGACCTATTTTCCCTTCGCCTGGGCTGGGAAGTCACGTCGGGGGATTACTATCTTGACAAATATTATTCCCAGCGCATACTAAAATTTTTATTTAATTGATTCCGGCATTCAACCAAGAGGAGGCTTATATGAAAAAGCATGGTCTGGCCAAATGCTTGGCGGCGGGAATTTTTCTGTCAGCTGTTTTGGCGCAGGCTTCCGGCATGCCCGGCGACGCGGAAGCCGCAACGCACGGCGACGAGGCAGCCGGCCTTCAGCTGGTGAAAGAGACGGAGCTAAGGGCGCCTGATTTTGTTTTCCGCCAATACAATCTATCTGTCCTGTCGCATTATTCCTATCTGATCGGCAGTGGGGGCGAAGCCATGATCGTAGACCCGGCCCGCGATATCAGCCGCTACCTGAAGGACGCGCAGGAACTGGGCCTGAAGATCACGAAGGTATACCTGACCCATTCCCACGCCGATTTCGTGGCCGGGCACATGGAGCTGGCCAAGGCCGCGGGAGCGGAGATTATTGTTAACGAGGCCACCCGGGCCGGCTACGCGCACAAGCCGGCCAGGGACGGCGACGCCATCGTATTCGGCAAAGCGCGCGGCGTGATCGTGACCACGCCCGGGCACACCCCTGACGGGACATGCCTCTATGTTTATTACCCGGCCACCGCAAACAGCCCCAGCTTCGTGCTGACCGGGGACACGCTCTTCATCGGCAGCGTGGGTCGCCCGGATTTAATGGGTGAAGACATGAGCGCCGCCGCGCTGGCCTAGATGGGCTTCCATTCCTGGCAGGACAAACTTTCCAAGCTCCCCGACGAAACCAGGTTTTTCCCGGCCCACGGCGCCGGATCCCTCTGCGGCGCCCACCTGAGCGATAAGCCGGTCTCCACCATCGGGGAGCAGCGCAGGGAAAACGTCTACCTCCAGCACAAGGACCTGCTGGCCTACGTCATGGCCGTCATCGACGGCCTTCCCGATGCCCCGCAGTATTTCAAGCACAACGCCAGGATGAACCATGACGGCCCTGCCCTTGTGGATTGGGAGAAGATTGCCCCGCCAGCCTTGTCCGCCGCCGACATAAGCGTCCGCGAACAGAAAGGCACATGGGTTGTCGACGTTCGTGACGCCCGGGCGTTCGCCGCGGCACACCCGCAGGGATCGATCAACATCGGCATACGGGGACGATTCGAGACGTGGACCGGCACAATGATCCCGTGGGGCGAGCCCTTTGTCCTTGTGGGCTCGGACGACGAGGTCCGCGAGGCGGCCTTCCGCCTGAAGCGGATCGGCTACGACGCGCCCGCCGGCTACCTCCAAGGTGGAATTGACGCCTGGAAGCGGGCCGAACTGCCTGTTGGCTCCCTCCAGCTCCTCAAGCCCCGGGACCTCCACCAACAGATGCAGGCCGGGACGGCGCCCATCATCGTGGACGTCCGGCTGCCGAGCGAGTGGATGGCACTGCGTATCGGCAACGTGCTCAACATACCACTGAACAAGATGTTCACCGACAGCAAGCGTCTGGCCAAGAGCATGCCGGTGCTGACCGTCTGCAATTCCGCCTATCGCTCCAGCATGGGCGCCTCGATCCTGCTGAAACTGGGATTCACAAAAGTATTCAACATGGAAGGCGGCGGCGAAGCCTGGGTCGAGGCCGGACTGCCGGCCCTGAGTGCAGCCGGGAGCGGGTATACTCAGGCGGCGCCCGCCGCACGGTCCATCAAACTCCCGGAGCGTCTGGCCGCCGCGGAGATCAAGCGCATGCTGATGGATCTCCCCGGCACGTTTGAGATCGTTGACCTGCGGCCCCCGGCGCAGTATGCGGACTTCAGCCTCCCCGGCTCGATCAATGCGGATATCGCCGATGTGATCGCCAACCCGGCATATCTCAACGGCGTGGTTCCGCTCGTGATTGTTGACCGCGACGGCTCGCTGGCAATGGCGCTGGGCGGCATTCTGTCCCAGAAGACCCCGCGGCCGATCAAGGTGCTTTACGGCGGGCTGGAGGCCTACTGGAATGATTCCGCCGCGCCCCTGACGCCAGCGGCGCCCGCCCCGGGTCCCGCGCTGAAACCGGCAGATGCCATGCCGGCCCCGGCGAATCCGGCCGCCCCGGCAACGCCCAAAAAGAAAAGCGCGGGCTGCTAACTGTAATGCTTCGGCACGCAATGATAAGGCCCAAAACAAACCTGGGCATATAAAAGAAAAGGAGGTGCTCTGCAAACAAAACTGCATCATCGCAAGCGGGCCGTAATCGGGCAAAGCCAAAGAAATGAAAACTTAAAGGAGCCAGGAAAATGAAAAGACAACTCGCCGCCGCAGTAGCTATCCTTTGTCTGACCAGTTGGTGCGCATCCGCCGAGGAGGTTTCATCGACCGCCCGGGTCCCCCTGATCGGGGATGATGCTCCGTCCTTCCAGGCGGAAACAACGCAGGGCCCGATCAATTTTCCGGCCGACTTCAAAGGCAAGTGGGTGATCCTGTTCAGCCATCCGGCGGACTTTACGCCCGTTTGCACGACGGAGTTCATGACCTTCGCGACGATGATGCCGGAGTTCGAAGCGCTGAACTGCAAGCTGGTGGGGCTCTCGATTGACAGCCTGTACAGCCACATCGCGTGGCTGCGGACGATCAAGGAAAAGCTTGATTTCAAGGGCATGAAGAACGTGGAGGTGACCTTTCCGCTGATCGTGGACATCAAGATGGATATATCCAAAAAATATGGAATGCTGCAGCCGAACGCAGATGACACCAAGGCGGTTCGGGCGGTTTTTTTCGTAGACCCCGCCGGCAAAATACGCGCCCTGATCTACTACCCGCTCTCCAACGGCAGGAACTTCCAGGAAATTAAGCGCCTTCTCATGGCGATGCAGACGTCGGACGCGAACAAGGTTGCCACGCCTGCCGACTGGCAGCCGGGCGACGATGTCATCGTGCCTGCTCCCGGATCGTGCGGTGCCGCCAAGGACAGAGTGGACAAGGCGGAAAAAAACGTGAAATGTCACGATTGGTTTTTTTGCACCAAGCCGCTTTCCAAAGAACTGGCCCCGCCCCCTGCCAAGAAGTGAGCCGGGACCGCGCATGAAAACATAAAGCCACGCGGCGTGCACTGCGCAGGCATGCCGCGTGGCGAGTGACCGGAGCTTAAAAGTGAAAATGGAAAATCAAGGCGCCGCGGCCGGTTCCCGGCCCTACGCGAATCCATACCTGGCCGGGATTCTGCTTGGGCTGGTGCTCCTGGCTTCATTCCTGATTCTCGGCACCGGGCTGGGCGCCTCGGGCGGCATCGCGCGCATCGGCGCCGCGTTTTCCATGTGCTTCTCGGCGCCGCACACGCTGGGCAGTGAATACTTCGGCCAATGGGGCGCCCAGCCGCTGAATTATTACCTCGTCTTCATGTTCGTTGGCACGTTCGTCGGGGCGCTGTTCTCGGCGCTTTTGGCGAGCCGTGCACGAATCCAGGTCGAACGCGGCGGCGCGTCGCCCGTGAGCCGCCGCCTCGCGTACGCCCTTGCGGGCGGCGTGATCGTGGGCTTCGCCAGCCGCCTGGCTCAGGGTTGCACCTCCGGTCAGGCCCTGAGCGGCGGCGCCCTGCTGCTCTCCGGCAGTCTTGTGTTTCTGGTTTGCCTTTTTGCCAGCGGCTATGCAACGGCCTGGTTTTTCAGGAGGCAATGGCATGATTAGCACCCTGTACAGCCAGGACGCGCTTGGGACGCCGGTGGCCTTTTTCGTCGCGCTGTTGATCGGGATCGGTTTCGGCTTTGCGCTGGAACGGGCCGGCTTCAGCAGTTCGCGCCGGCTGGCCGGCGTTTTCTACTTTACCGACATGGCCGTGGTCAAGGTGATGTTCTCGGCCCTGATCACAGCCATGCTGGGCCTGTCGTACCTGGTCGCCTTCGGGCTGATTAACCTGGATCGGGTTTTCCTCATGCCGACCATCTACGGCGCACAGATCGCGGGCGGCCTGCTGTTCGGCATCGGCTTCGTCATGGGCGCCTGGTGCCCCGGCACGGCGGCAGTGGGCCTTGCGGCCGGCCGAATCGACGCACTCGTATTCCTGGTCGGCACACTCGGTGGCAGCATTCTGTTCAACGAGCTTTTTCCCGTGATCCGTTCGCTCTACACGGCCGGAGATCAAGGACTGCAGATGGTATATGCCTCTGCGGGCATGTCACGCAACGGGCTGGTTTTTGCATTCACGCTGGCGGCGGTGGCGGCCTTCTGGCTGGCGGAGCTGGCGGAAAAGGCGCGCACCGGGCGCGCACCCTACCTGGGGTCGCCTTTCCTTAAAGCCTTCAGCCTGGCGCTCGTGGCGCTGGCGGGCGGCCTGTTCATATTGAATCCGGCCGCAACAGCGGCTGACGAAAAATCCGCAGGCGAAGCCAGCGGCATAAGTTTGGAAGAGAAATCCATCATGCAAAGCATGGCAAAGGCCCAAGACCACATTGAGCCCGAGGAACTCGCCGACCGCCTGATGGCCGGCGAGCCGGATCTGGCCGTCGTGGACGTGCGCCCGGCATCCGAATTTAACGCTTTCCACATTCGCGGCGCGCTCAACGTGCCGCCCGCCCGGCTGGCGGAGGCCCTGCAACCCTATAAGAACAAAGGCCTGATCGTTCTCTATTCCAACGGGATGGCCCATCCCGCCCAGGCCCGCGACTCGCTTCAACGCCAGGGTTTCGGCAACGTCTACCTGCTGACGGACGGACTGCAGGGCTTCCGGGACCGTTGCCTCAAGCCGGTCTCGTTGCGGACGGAGCCGCTGGCGACAAGCTCCGCCGCCCGGGTAAACGCCTGGCGCGCCTTTTTCGCCGCGCCAGACGGCGCCCACCAAAACGGAGTGGCCGCCAAGCAATGAAGATTGCGCTTGCCGGGCTCCTGTCCTGTTGTGCCGGGCAGAGTGCTTGCCCCATGGGCCCGTTCACCGGCACAGTTTTAAAACAAGGTATTCGAGGATCAGGCTGGGTGGAACGGTGCTGGAAACCATCCGGCGTCGGGCAGCGAGGATCCAGTCGCGGCGCTGTTCGATTTCATGGCGGGAGAACAAGGCCGCCTGCCCGGCCAGCTTGCCGGCTACAAACGGGTGCAGGGGGGGGCCTTTTTCCGAAGACAGCGCTTGCTTAAACTGCTCCGCAATTGTTTTGGGTAAATCTGCCATAACCAACTTGAAGTTGTCGTGTCCCATTGGCTGGGCCGTAATCCAGTGATTATCCAATGCTTCGCGTAAAATTAACAAGTATCGGAAACGTCCTTCCAGGCCGGAGATCATGCGGATCGGTTCCATGCGCTGAAACAGCAGCTGGCCGAGCGTCTTAAGCGATTGGCGCAAATCCCGCCTGCCCACGGCGTCTTCCAAGTCCCAGGCAAAAATATCGCGGGAGGCCGAGGTTATTGCCGTAATATCAGCGGCTTGGACCACGTGGCGCTCACCCAAGTAGGTCGCCAGCTTGGCTGTTTCCTGCATGATCTGCCGGGTATCGGTACCGATTTTTTGTACAAATTCCTCGATTAATTCGCCGCCGGCTTGCAACCCGGATTTCTTGAAAGCATTCAAGGCGAAGGTCATTGCCTCGCGGTCACGTTGCCAGGGTTTCTCTGCCAGATTATATTCAATCAGCTCGCCATGGGCGATGCAGTTTTTATAAAAGGAGGTGCGTGCATCCATTTTAATGGCCGTGATAATCAGCAAATGCCCGTCGGGAATTCCATTCGCTATGGTGGCTGCCAGTGTCTGTAGTGTTTCCTGGACGGCCTTGTTACGATTGATAATCGGGTCGCTTAGGAAATTGACTCCGCGCAGCCAGACGGCTTTGCGTCCGCCGAGGAACCCGATTGTCCGGATGGCCTCCAAACAGCGGCGCAAACAGATGATGGCCTGGTCAATAATGTCTGCCTGGCCGTCAATGATTTCAAGTCCCAGTGTCTGGTCGTCTGGGGGAACGAAGCGGTCGATCTGTGCACGGGCGGCAGCCGTAGCGCTGAATTGGTCTTCGCCAACGATCAGGCAGACACGTTTGGATTGGGCTGGAACTTGATTGGGCATACGCGGTTGTCCATCAAAAGCGTGGTTTATTTTGTCTGTCCCCGGGCTACCATCTTGCGCCTATACTTGCTTTATATGCAAGCGCATGGCACTCCCGTCACGCTTCATGCCTTTTTGGCTGCCCATGAGGAGCGGTACGCACATAACGGGGAATATCGCTGTCTATATTATGCGAATGCCCGTAGGCTCACATCCAGCTTGCAGGCGCGGCAAAACATTGCTATACAGATGTCAAGTAACACATAGTATTGCAAAACATGGGATTGCAAGCAAGCTAGGATAAATGAATATGGAACGCTTATGGGCGCCTTGGCGCATGGAATATATTCGGCAATGCCGTCAGCCGGGGTGTTTTCTCTGTGACGCGTTTCAGTCCGTGGCCGACCGTGACAATTTGATTATCAAACGCAGCACCTCGTGCGCGCTTGTCATGAACCGATATCCTTATAACAACGGCCATTTGATGGTAGCCCCTTACCGGCATCTTGCCAACCTGGAAGACCTGCAGGCGGAAGAGCAGGGCGATCTACTGGCCCTGGCGACTACGGCTTGTACACGGCTACGTGAGGTTGTTCACGCCCAGGGTTTTAACTTGGGGATTAATCAGGGCGCGGCGGCGGGCGCTGGGCTGAAAGGTCATATCCACCTGCATATTGTGCCGCGCTGGGAGGGGGATACTAATTTTATGCCCGTTATGGCCGAGGTCAAAGTTATTCCCCAAACTCTGCTGGAACTCTGGGAGCAGTTGCACAAAGCTTTTGATTGATTAGAAACCAGTTTTTTGGAGAACCATGCGCACAAATCTGTTTAATGCCAATACCGATCGTCTGGTTTATGGAATCCGCGAGATGGTACAAACGGCCGCGCGGGTAGGGGCGCTCGATCCGAAATTCAAGTTTATCGGTGAGAATATCGGCGATCCCGTCGCCAAGGGCTGGGATGCGCCCGCTTTTGTAAAACACATTGTGAGTGATCTTGTGCGTGCCCGTGACAACAAGGCGTTCGGCTATACCCATTCCTATGGGCGAATGGAGACCAGGCGTTGGGCGGCGGATTATTCCCGGAAATATTCGCCCAGCAGCCGACTGGATGGTGATCACGTTGTGTTCACAAACGGACTTGGCAGTGCCATTAGCCTTTTTTACCGGACACTTAAGCGAGGGGCGCGGATCATTCAGCCATCGCCTTGTTATCCCACGCACCATTCCACCGAGTGCTTTGCTGCCGGTGCCGCGTCGATCGCATATCGGCTCGATCCCGCAAAAGGCTGGTATCCGGATTTGGCGCACATGGAGTTCCAGATTCGCCGGCATCCGCAGGTCGCAGGGATTTTGGTGATCAACCCTAATAATCCCACCGGGGCGGTGTATGATGGCCCTACACTCGAAGCGATCGTTCGCCTTGCCGAGCGTTATAAACTAATGCTGCTCAGTGATGAGGTGTATTTCCGGATGGTTTATAACAACTGCCGTTATGTCCAATTGACCGAGTTAGTCGGCCGGCGTGTACCGTTGGTCGTTATGCGGGGTATCTCAAAAGATGTGCCCTGGCCGGGATCCCGCTGCGGTTGGATGGAATTCCATAATACCGATCTGGACGCTGATTTCGCCCGATTTTTCGAAAGCATCAAGCGGACGCTCATGATGGAAGTTTGTTCCACGACCTTGCCCCAGATGGCCCTCCCGCTGATCTATGATCATCCCGAGTTTAATCGCTGGGTTGCACGTTATACCAAGGAGTTAGAGCGTAACGGCAATGCCATCGCCGGTATTTTGCGCCAAACGCCGGGCCTGTCTGTTGCCCCGATCCATGGCGCTTTTTACATGATGGCATTGTTTGACCCCAAGTCGCTCAATGCCCGGCAAACCCTGCCGATTGCCTGTGCCGCCGCACGGGCATTTATTCGCAAGGAAGTTGCCAGGCAAAATATGCCTTTGGATAAGCGGTTTGCCTATTTCCTTCTGGCATCCACGGGCATTTGCGTGGTGCCGGCCACCGATTTTGCGACTGCACTTCCCGGGTTCCGCATCACGACCCTTGATCGCAATCCGGCGCACCGTGATCGCGTGTACCGTACGCTCTCCGCGTCCATTCAACGCTACCTTGCATCATGATCGTAGACTTATCCAGGTTGTTCATTAAACACGCCAATAAGCGTCTGCGTCCAGCCGACCAGGTGCCGGCCAAGGGCGTCATGGCATTTTTCAACAAGCCGGCCATGGGTTTGGTGTATTGGTTTTTGGCATGGTTGACGGCATTGATCCTGCAGATGGTCCCGACCTTCCCGGAGTCCGGAAACGGTGGTGGGCCAGACCAGCTCGTACCCGGGCGTGTATCGCCCGTGACGGTTGTGGCCGCAATTGACTTTCACCATTTTGACAAACGACCTGCGCGCGCTGCCTCACTGTCTTTTGACGCCCAAGGACGGGTGCGACCTAACCTGGTGGTAGTATCCGCCGGCACCGTGCTAGTTGAGCGCGGGCAAAAAATTAACGAGGATACAGCCGAAAAAATAAGGGTGTACCGGGCGCAGGTCAGGGACCGTGCGCCGCTTGCCAAACGGTTATGGAAACTGGCCGGCAATGGGCTGATCTTGCTGCTGGGGCTGATGGTCACATCCGTCTTGTTCCGGTCTGTCTGTTGCGGCGGCGTCTTCGGCAAACCCCGCGTGCTGAACGGGGACGTTGCGTCCAATTCGATGATCCTACTGTTTCTTTTGGTTTCGCTTTTGAGTCTTGCTCCGGTCAAATGGTTATTGTGGATGGAGTTTGAACGCCTGCCATGGCTTACCAATCTGGTGGACGCTTTGATGCCTTTGGCGATGGCCCCGTTGTTGATGTCCATGCTGATCAATCCCCTGGCTGGCATTGTGGTAGGATTCTGGGTAAGTTTCGCCGCTGCAAGCTTAGCCGATTATCGGATTAGTGTCTTGGTGGCTGGCCTGATTATTACTGCCGTCGTGGTCCGCTTGTCGCGGTCGGTGCGAACACGTCTGACAGTCTTCCGGATCGGGCTATGGTCCGGGCTGGCGGGTGCCGCCAGTGTGATTGGTTTTGCTTTCATCGGGATTCCTGGTGATGAATTTATGTTGTTGCGCTGCATGGCAAGCATGGCCAGCGGTGTCTTCGCGGCTCTGGTCGTCATGCTGTTGCTTCCGCTGTTGGAGCTTATTTTCGGGATTTCCACTGATATTTCGCTTCTGGAACTGGCGGATTTGGAGCATCCCCTGCTTAAGCGTCTGGCTATCGAGGCGCCCGGCACCTATCACCATAGTTTGATGGTGGCGAACCTGACACAGGCAGCGGTGGCCGCCATCGGCGGCAATGCGCTGCGCGCCAGGATATGCGCCTATTTTCATGACATCGGCAAGCTGGTCAAGCCTGCCTTTTTTTCCGAAAATATCCAATACGGCCATAACCCGCACGACGATTTGTCGCCCAGCATGAGCACATTGGTAATTATTTCCCACGTCAAGGAAGGGGTCAGTCTGGCCTTGCGCCATAAGTTGCCCCGCGCGGTGCTTGAGGCTATCCAGCAACACCATGGATCGGGGTTGGTTCTTTATTTTTATCATAAGGCCAATGTTCAGCGTGATGCCGCCGCGCCCGACGCTATCGATCACGGTCTGAAGGAAGAAGATTTTCGCTATCCCGGCCCCAAGCCGCAGTCCCCTGAAATTGCCGTGTTAAGCCTGGCGGACGCCATTGAGGCGGCCTCGCGCTCGCTGGAAAAAATTACGCCCGGCAATATCGAGGAACTGGTGCGCGATGCAATGGATTCCAAGCTGCGTGATGGGCAGCTGGATGAGTGTGGCCTGACCATGGCGGAAATCAATACCATCCGGCTCGTGCTGGTTTCAAACCTGAACAATATTTTACATGGGCGCGTGGCCTATCCCAGTGATGAAAGTATTCATCCACAA
>CAYYBV010000060.1:5583-10198 GCA_964469675.1 uncultured Verrucomicrobiota bacterium | reverse complement strand
ATCAGGTGGCAGTGTCCCATCCGAATGTCATCGCCGGCGTGGAAGGTTGCGCGACCTTGGATCGGCGCATTGTTTAAAAACGTTCCGGTCTTGCTGTTCAGGTCTTCTACGTAAAATCCGTCCGGTCGGCAAATAAGAATGGCGTGCCGCGGCGCGACACCGCTGTCGGGAATAATTATCTTGTTGCCCTGTTCGGCGCCCATCGGATAGATGCCGTATTCAATCGCATGCGTTTGCACCGCATGTCCCGGGCGATGGATTTCAATTTGCAGAACAGATGCCATGCTGTTTTCCTCGCAAAATGAACGCGTTAAATGTCTTTTTTGTGACGAATATCGCGCTGGCGAATTATATTAAGTTCCGGCAGTTTTTTCTGGAGATGCTCAAAATTAATTGTCGGGGGATTGGCGATAAAGGTTACATCGGACGGGTTTCGCAGGGTCAAAGTCAGCCGCCCCCGGACAGTTTGGGCAAAAACCAGCAGTTCCGCCTCACGAGGCGTTACTTCAAAGGTAATTGTGCCATAACTGCGTGTGTTATTTTCGGCGCGTGCCCCCGGGGAGCGCGACTGGTTGGCCAATGCCTGGCCGGTGGCCAACACGGTCACGTCCTGCAGAACGGTCAGTGTAATTGTTTCTTCGTCGCGGGTGCCGGTCGCCGCGGGGAACGTGAAAGTCCCGAGGATATCCACGTGGTCGTTAGGCTTGACCATGCTGCTTACTGATGCAATCGTGTCCACGGAAATGGAAACAGCGCGCATGGTGGGGTTGATCATTTCGGCCAGCCCGGTTGCCCCTGGAGCCGGAACGTCAATATCCGACCATTGGATTGGGTCGAGGCGGCTGATGTTGAATAGAAGTTTTTTGCCCACGATTTCCCGCATGGATTCCGGCAAAACGGCGCGGCCACCAACACTGCTCTGGAATACCGCCGCCTTGGCCAAGTCGGTATTCTTGATAATTGATCCAGCCGGCAGGTCATGGTTGGCTACGATCACAAATATGCGTCGGGCTTCACCCAGCATCCTTTCCTTTTCGTGGCGCAGATACTGGCCGGTGAGCCAAAAAGCAATCAGTCCGGCCAAGATGGCGATTATCAAAATAGATTTCTGCTTCATGGTATGCTCCTTGTCGAACATGGGTTATATCCATAACCCAACTTTCTGTCTTGCCCTACAATGTGTCCAATTCGATCAGAAAAACCAGTGGCGATTTTGTCAAACGTATTGGTTAATACTATTCCATATGCAATCGTTTGTGCAACACTGTAATTGTGCTTTCGGCGCCTTGACCGGACGGGAGCACCAGTACCGCACAAAGTTCGGGGCCTTTTTGGTACATGACCAAGCCCGCGGCGACGCTGGCGGGATCAAGACGTGTCCACGTTTGACCACGTAGGGCGCTTTCGTAATATTGATGTATGGCTTCTGGCGCGGCTGGTGCGGCGTAAATTTCCAGTTGCATTTGTGATTCCGTGCTGGTCAGATAAGTTTGCACGCGACTGCCGGGGTAGGGCTGGGGATTGCGCAGTTGTGCTGTGTTCGGTGGCTTACGTGATTTTTCAAAGTCATCCTGTGCCTGGGTTAACATAAAGAGTAGTGTTTGCTCCGTTGAGTTGGGCGCCAGTGCCAGCAAGGTGACGACTGTGTTGCCCTCGCGCATGCGTGCAAACCCCAGTGTCTCATTCTGACGGAAGTCGGCGAGTATTTCGCAGGAGGCATAGGTTTGCCGGATTTTGGCGACTACATTGGCGAGGGGTTTATTAAATCCGGTGATGATCAGTTTGCCCTGGCCTGCATTGATGCGCACGGCGCTGGTATAGATCGTTTTCCCATCAAGGCTTGTTGTCAGCAGCGCATGGCCGCGGTCCGTCGGCCTGGACCAGAACACCTTGGCCCCAGCGGACAGGGCTAGGGTGCTTGCAACGAGCATGACAATGGTAATATTTTTACGTTGGGTCATTCAATAAATTCCCCCATTCCAAACCAAACAAGCATCTCCGGCCACCACCAATGCCGGATGGGTATACACCAGCCGTCGAATTATCGGCAGGATCGCAACCGATTCGAAGGCTTCGCCCTTGACCATGAAAAAATTACCTGGCAGCCAAGGCGTGGTCATTAATGTTGACAGTGTGTAGTCCTGCTCATTGGGGATATCGTCCAATTGGGTGCGTTCGATGATTTCGTCGGGCAAGGTATATGCGTTGCCGAAAACGGTGACGGCATCGTCGTGCGTATAGCGGCGCTGGTCAGGGCCTGTGATCCAATCGGAAATGAGCGCCGCGGGCTCGGCGATGGGCATGCCTTCTGCCATGGCCAGCCGGCCGGCGGCCGTGCGCGCCTCGATCATGGTTTTTGTCTGCGCGTGTGATAATTGACCAAGTTGAATTAATCCTGCCAAAAGCACAAGCACCACCACCAGTGCCACTGAAAATTCCACCATCGCCTGGCCATGGGAAGAAGCGAAAAATGAGAGATTAAAAATGCAGAAAGGGAAACGGTTGTTCCGTTCGGCGTTTTTCATTTGCTAATCCTTAGTGTCCCCTGGATGTGCCGGCGCTTCCGCCGCCGCCGCCACTTGCGCCGCCACCGCCACTTACGCGTCTGCAGTAGTTGGTATCGCTTAACACATAAAGGCCTTGATCGCGGAAAGCCGGGCTTGCCCAGCTCTGCATTTGCTGGCAGTACCAGCAGTCGGCCTCCAGCTGGCCGCTTTGCATATAGACCGGGAGATGCTCGTGGGTGTGTCTGCGCCAGTTCCAGTCGTAAGCGCCGGAATTAGCCCCGGAGGCTGTGTCCACCGGAATCAGGCGCACATTGTGAAATGCTGGCAGGACCATGGTGTAGGTATCGGGGCGCACAGTTATGCCGTCGTCAGACATCAGGTATCCGAACGGTTTTGCTGCTGCCGTCCAGGTTGCGGCGCCGACGGCTGCGTTTGATTGTGTTAGGCGCATGGCGCTAGGCGATGACCGCGTTAAAAAAGGCTGCATGCCCGGAAAAATGGCAGGCATGCGCGGATCCGGTTGCGCTTCCACGCGGAGGACAGCATCGGCGCCGGCATAGTCATATTCTGGTTTTACCTGCAAGGGTGTGATTGGGAAATTATTTGACGGTGCAAGTGCCGCCCATGCACCCCAAGCGTATCCGTACCAGGTGAATGATATGTTGGCAATTTCATTTGAAACTATTTCCGGGCTTATCCCGCGCTCGGAACGAATGCGGTTAATACGATCCACGTCGTTTATGCCATTTGGCAGCATCGTCGTGAAAGGGGTCAGACCCAGGCCAAAAATTTCAGAGTTATAGGTGTTTGCCGGGTGTGGTGGCGGAAGATCTGGCCAGTATGAAAAATCTGAAAATAATCGCAAATAGGTTAAACCGTCCGGATGCCAGTAAAACCAGCACCAGTTCCTGCCCGCCACGGCATTGTAAAAATCACGTGACAGGAGCCAGTGGTTTTCGGTGGGATCTGTAAAATAATGCGCGTTGTCAGGTGCGGCGGCTATTCCCTGCTGCGCAATGCCGGAGAGCATGCTGGCGTATTCCTGCCAGGCGTTGGTGTAGGGCTCGGGGAAGTTTTGGGTGTCAGTTGCGTACCATGATAGCGCATGGGACGCATCTTCCGCCAGGATGGTCGTAAAATTAGGGCTGTTGTAGATGCGATTATTTTTTGCCGCCTGTTGGGCGGCCAGCAGGCCAACCAATGGGCCTGCGAAACAGAGCCGCGCCTGCACCGCGGTTATCTGGGCAGCGTTGTCGTCACCGCAGCTTATGGCCAGTGCCTGGAGCACGTTCAAGTCGCCGATCAGGTTAAGTGTTATGCCCTGCCAGCGTGCCGCGGCCAGTGCCGCGGCATCGCCGGCGTTTTGTGTGCGGGCCTTGATCCGCAAGACTGTGTGCACATCAAAAACCCAGACGATTACCACGGCCAAGATGATGAGCGCCATGATGATAAAAATCATGGTTTGCCCGGCGTTAGTTTGTCCGTAAGCCGGTGCAGTGCGGTAGTTGGTTGGAACGGGAAAATGCATGGTTATTGCAAGTAAAGCGAATAATGGTTTTCAATTTCCACCATGCCATGCATCGGAACAGTGGTGCCGGCGTAAAATGCCCTGAACAGGTTGGGAAAAAACGCAAGCGGTACATTCTGGCGCACTTCGCATCGCACCGGCGTAGTCTGGGGCGCTGGGCAAGACCAGCCAATTGTATCCCAAAGGGTGTAATTTAAGGTGGCGTCTTCTTGCCAATCGTCACTTAACATATATTGGGGGATGCGTGGTAATTCGCAACTGGTCCATTGGTCCCAGGGTCCACGACCCAAGCGTTCAGGAACAATCATGGTCCCAGCGTTGACGATGGCGCCAACGTGCACGGTTTTGTTGACCATGAAATCGTTTAGGCCGACTGTGCGGGCGCGTGCTCCGCGCCCGGCGGCGTAATCTATGATTTCCCGGGCGACGAACAAATGAGCCAGCTGGAAAAGTCCTGCCAGTAGCAGACAAATCAGGCCGATGACGATACAGGATTCAATCAGGGATTGTCCTTCGGCGTGACGTGTCGGCAGCATAGCGGCTGGGGCTCACTCATGGCGTTGCATCGGTGCCGAGGGTT
>CAYYBV010000060.1:0-5573 GCA_964469675.1 uncultured Verrucomicrobiota bacterium | reverse complement strand
GGTTTTGAGCATATCTTCCGATTTGGTGTCCGTGGCTGTGCTGACATCGCTGGCATTGCCACCAAGATCAGTGACGGCTCCGCCGACCATGGCGCGTAATCGGTCGCCGAACAGACCGAAAACGGCCAGAGCTGCCAGGGCGATAACGGCGACGATAATGATATACTCGGTCATAGCCTGGCCCTGCTTACTTTTGGACATGCGATTCATTTGCGACCTCCTTTGTTTTAATTTATCCAAATGCGTGGTAATGATAAGCGTTGAGCAGTGTTACGGATACTCCGACGAAACCAGCGCTAAAACCCGCCCGCCGTATTCTTTAAATGTGGTAAAAAAAACCGTTAAAATCCCCAAAGACGCAATTAGCAACCCGGCGATCACAATATATTCTGTCATGGCCTGTCCGCGGCAAGCATAACGCATCCGATAATGTTCGCATCCGTGTTCCGGACGCATTGCGTCAGGTTGTGCCCCGCCGGCTTCTGCTTTGTTCATTTCGTATCACATATTTCTGTTTTGACCCGGCGCGTAATTGCTCATATACTATATATGTATTTTTATAGCGGATAGGTTTGAAAAGTCAACAAGAAAAAGATTGGTATTGAAGGCGCAGGTTCGACACATGGATATCCCGCACATTCCTGGATACGATATTCTGGCGCCTTTGCCACAAGGCGGTATGAGTGCCGTATTCAAGGCGCGCCAGATTTCCTTGGACCGTGTGGTGGTTCTTAAAATATTACCGCCGGCCATGGTTGCGAGCGGGGTGGATGTCGAAAAATTGCTGGCCGAGGCCAAGTTGACGGCCCAGTTAAAGCACCCGAATATTGTGCAGGTATACGACTTCGGGAAATCACCGTCCGGTGTCTATTACTTTGTCATGGAATTTATTTCAGGTTACAGTGTGGCGCAGTGGATTAAGCGCAAGCAAAGCCTTCCTGTAAATGAAGCCCTGGTGTGTGCGCATTACGTGGCCGAAGCCTTAAGCTATGCATGGCAATCCTTCGGTATTGTGCATTGTGACATTAAGCCTGACAACATCATGATCGACGGCGATGGCACCGTCAAGGTGGCCGATCTAGGCTTGGCCCACAGTGTGCGTGCAGTCGTGGACGTGGCTAAATTCGAGGACGACTTTGTGGCGGGCACGCCTTATTATATTTCCCCCGAGCAGGCGCAGGGTCTATTTGAAGTAGATTGCCGCACCGACATCTACTCGCTGGGCGCTACGCTGTATCACTGTTTGACCGGTAAAATGCCATTTGAGGGGCGACCGCTTTTGGGGGTTATGGATGACCAGATAACCGGCCAAATTCCGGATCTTATGGATTGGCAACCGCGTGTTTCAATGGCTGTAGCTTGTTTGGTTGAAAAAATGATGGCCAAGAACCCGGACCATCGTCAGAAAGACTGGCCCGAGGTTATTGCGGATATGGTTCGCGCGCGGTCAGGAGTGCTTCCGGCTGGTCCGTTGCCGCTGGAAGGCGGCAGCACCATGCAACGTTGCGCCGCGCGCAGGCAATACCTAAAAGAACGGGATGATTCGATACATGCCGCGCCCTTGATGCAACCCGTCACCCTGCAGGCCAGAATTATTTCCCTGTTCCAGCGGTGGATAAACCCGAAATGGCTGCTGGTCGTGACGGTGGCCATAGCTTTGACTTTTTTCGGCCTGTTTTTGGCGCATAAATTTTCAGCGACCATGCCTGCCACATCCCGTCCGTCCGGCCGGGATAGTGAAGTTTCGCCAACTTCATCGGCGCTGAAAACAACCGGGGTTTTGATGAAGACCGGCTCCACCGCCCAGGCTGATTTTTTGCCGACGCCTGATTTGACAAAAGCGGAAACTTTGGCCCGGGATCAGTTGGAAGCTGCTGCGCAATGGTACCGGACGAATTCTGGCCAGTACCGTGCCGCCATCGAGCAATTTGCCCTCGTTGCCTCAAATGTGCAAGGCACACGCTATGTCCAGTTGGC
The DNA here is from genome assembly GCA_964469675.1 of uncultured Verrucomicrobiota bacterium. Taxonomy (GTDB): domain Bacteria; phylum Verrucomicrobiota; class Kiritimatiellia; order JAAZAB01; family JAAZAB01; genus VSJD01. The sequence continues at coordinate 3,596 of CAYYBV010000060.1, read as the reverse complement.
CGAAAACGAAATCACACGTATCCGGGCACAACAACGTGTGGCCATGGCCGCAGATATGCAAGCCTTGCAAAATACTGTTCAGCCCCTGCTGGATCGGCAGGAATGGCGGGAGGCGGCCAAGCTGTTCGAACAGTATGCTGGCCCGTTCAAGGCCGACAACGAAGCCGAACGAATGGCCAAAGTCAAAGAATGGCTTGAGCGGGATGCAGCCCGGCAACAGGAACAGATTCGCCATTGGCAAAACCTGATTGATAAAATTGTTGCATATCTGCTGGAAGGCAATTCCAGTGCCGCGCTGGCGGCAGTCCGGCAAACTAACATTGATGTCGTTCCAGAAGCAAACCGGGCCGATCTTGTAACGCTGGCCAATATGTTGACCGAAGCCAGTCGTGTGGATCAGCGCCTGCTGGATTCGTTCCGCGCGCAAAAAAACAAGGAAATTGTTGTTTCCCTGAACAAGGGGGCGGAGCGACTAGTGGTCACGGATGTGCAAAGTAATTCAATTTTGACAAAGAAAATAATTATTGTTAAAGCCGGACAGCTTTTTCAGTCCAAGGTGATCCGCCTGCATGATTTGTCCATGAATGAAAAAACATCACGTCTTGGAACGAATGCTACACCGCAGACGGCCCTGGCGCATGGTTTGGTGGCTATTCGTGATGGAAACCTGGCCGCCGCCGAAATCGCCTGGAGTCAGGCCGGACCTTTACTTGCCGATCCATTGCTGGCCAAACTGCAAGAACGTAAAAGCCGCCGGTTGGAAGCGCAGGCCCGCAGCGATTTTATAATGCTGTTACACAACGCCAAGGTGAATACAGTCGAGCCTTTGCCTGACGGTGATGGTTGTCTGGCGGCCATCAATCAAAAAAAATATTCGCTGCAAATGACCAAACTTTTGGCGAAAAGCGTAGCTGATTATCGTAAAAAATTCGGGCAAACCGCATTTGCGCGCGATTATGCGCCTGTTTTGGACGCCTTAAAGCAGTTGCCGGTGATCATCCCTGCCGGGAATAAGGCTGCGCGTACTGAAAGCTTGCCGGCAAGGGTGGATATGGGCTTTCCGGATGGTGCCACCGTGCGCCAGAAGTTGCTCGATCGTAATCCCGGCATGGTCGAATTAAATATTTCATTTATCATGGATGATGCCGGCAAAATAGTCCGGGCTGAACTGATTTCGGTGGATTTGAAGGATATCTCGCCGCTGGCCGGCCTGCCAGATTTGTGCGCTGTCGTGTGTGCCGTTACACGACCGGAAGATAGGCGTATTTCGGCCGTTAAAGCGCCGCTGAATGATCTGTCGCCGCTCAAGCGGTTGCCCCTGCAGGAAGTCTGCCTGATTGATACGCAGGTTAAGGATATATCGCCATTGGCCGGCCTACCGCTTAAAAAACTTAATCTGACCGGCCTGCGGGTTATGGATTTGGCGGCTTTGAAAGGTATGCCCTTGCAGGATTTGACGCTCAACCGCCTGGCGATTAGGGATATAAAGCCATTGATTGGTCTGCCGCTGGAGTTCTTAGACATCAGCCATACGGAAGTGTCCGACCTTACGCCTCTATCCGGGATGCAGCTAAAGCGACTGGTTGCGCGCGATAGTCGTGTTCGCGATATCTCGGTCCTGGCGGGCATGCCACTCACGGAATTGGTCATCACCAGTACCGAGCTGGCCGATATCAGCCCTTTGGCCGGTCTGCAGCTTGAACGGCTGGACTTGAGCCAGACGCGGGTGCATAACCTTGCCGTCTTGGCCGCCATGCCGTTGCAGTCTTTGTCCTTACGCCAAACGAATGTTCGGGATCTTTCTCCCTTGGCCGGTATGCCGCTGCGGCACCTTGACTTAAGTCAAACAAAAATCCGGGCACTGGCGCCGTTGCGTGGCATGGCTTTGGAGCGGTTGCACTTGAACGGCACTCGGGTTGCGAATTTGGATGCCTTGCGCGAGATGCCGCTGAAATTTCTGAATATCAGCAATACGGATGTACGCGATCTTACACCCCTGCGAGGCATGCCGCTGCAAAGTTTAATGCTTGTGAGCACCGCGGTCCAAAATTTGGCGCCCATTCAGGGGGTGCCAATTGAGGAAATTTTTTTGGATTATAATCCCAACCAGAAGCCACAAGCTGATACATATCGCGCATTTAGCGAGGTTCTTTTGAGGATGCCGACGTTGCGTGAAGTAAATGGCAATTCGGATTTCAGGGCAAGACGGTGACGCAAATGAAGTATATTAGCACAAGGGGCGGTGCGGCGGTGGATTTTCGAACGGCCGTGCTGGACGGGTTGGCGCGCGATGGAGGACTGTTCCTGCCCGATGCCATTCCCGATGTCCGCGCCGAATTGTCAACCTGGGCCGGCTTGAATTACGGTGACTTGGCGTTTGAGATTATGCGCCGCTTTGTCGATTTGCCAGCGCATGACCTGCGGGCAATGATCGACGGCAGCTATGCCGCCTTTCGGCATCCGGATGTTACGCCGGTTGTTGCCGTTAATGGCTTATATATCCTTGAGCTGTTTCATGGGCCTACGCTGGCGTTTAAGGATGTGGCCCTCCAGTTTCTCGGGCGTTTATTTGAGTATTATCTGGTGCAGTCGAGGCGCCAGTTGAACATCCTGGCAGCGACTAGCGGCGATACCGGCAGTGCGGCCATTGCCGCCGTTAGGGGGCGTGTTGGCGTGCGCATTTTTGTGCTTTATCCGCATGGCCGCATCAGCCCAGCCCAGGAACTCCAGATGACAACCGTGCCGGATGACAATGTTTACTGCCTAGCCGTGCGCGGTAGTTTTGATGACTGCCAGGGAATTGTTAAGACGATCTTCCAGGATTTGGCCTTCCGCGATCGCTATGCGCTTGGCGCGGTAAATTCCATAAACTGGGCGCGCCTGCTGGCCCAGATCGTGTATTATTTTTATGGGGCTTTCCGGGTCATGCAACGAACCAGTGCGCAAGCATTAAGGATTGCGGTGCCGACCGGTAATTTCGGCGATATCTTTGCTGGATACCTGGCGGCGCGTATGGGGTTGCCGATAAGCCGCCTTGTACTGGCGACGAATGAAAATGATATTCTTGCTCGTTTTTTTAATAACGGTGTTTATCAGCGCGGAGTGGTGCGGACCACATTGAGCCCTTCCATGGATATCCAGGTGGCAAGCAATTTCGAGCGTTATTTGTATTACCGGGTGAATCATGATTCACGGGAGGTCGTCCGGCTTATGGATTTATTTGCGCAATCTGGTAAACTGTGTGTGGATTGTGCGCGGAACGCCGAGGCCGACCCTCTCTTTGCGGCGGGAACCTGTGTGACCGCCGACGCGTTGACGACTATCTGTGAGTTTTACGACAAATATGGATATCTACTAGATCCACATAGTGCCGTGGGGATAAGCGTTAGCCGCCGGTTTATGGTCCCAGGCGAGCCCATGCTGGCGCTAGCCACGGCCCATCCGGCTAAATTTGCTGATGCCATTCGTCAGGCGACTGGCCGGGATATTGCGAGTCATCCTGTGCTCGAGGCCATCACCGATCTGCCGCAACGCCGCACGGTGTTGCCTGCCGATGCCGATGCGGCCATCTGTCTGGATGGATTGCGACCGGCCCC
>CAYYBV010000059.1:0-10227 GCA_964469675.1 uncultured Verrucomicrobiota bacterium | reverse complement strand
AAGTCGTCGGGTCGGGGTCTTTGACTGAAGGCCGTTTCACCGAAATTGTGAGTGGGAAAATGGTGGACGGGCAATTTTTGGATCTCTCATCTTTAATCAGACCGCCAGCGGCTGCAACAAGGTCTGCTATTATCATCCCCTTCTTGAACGGGTATGCGCCGGGAGATTTAACCCAAGGCCAAATGTATACGGGATGTGCCACCACATTTGTCGAGTTTTTAACTGCCCATTTTACTTCGAGCGAATAGGGCGCAGGTCGTTGATCTGCAAAACACAGTGATGACGAGAGAATACAACCAACGAGAAGAATATATCTTTTCATCTTTTCCTTGCCCAACGATGGCACTGACGCGCACAGATCACCGTGTCGCTTCCGGTGCCTGGTTGGGCCTTGCGTCTGAGATTCTGAAATACGCTTGCCCTCTCTCGGTGGTAAGACGGCCCCATGAACGCATTCGCTCTAATCTTACGATGGTCCCATTTTCCAGTACGACAATGGAATCGAACCAGAATTGAGTGTCAACGGCGTCTTTGAATTTGCCGTGCGGCTCTATGCCCGCCGGTTTCGCCTCTAATGTCGGATTTGTCTGTAAAATCCGCCTTATGCCTTCTGCATGCCCCTCCGACCACATTTGGGTGTTGTTCTTGAGAACGACCACAGAGATCGCCTTGTTGGTTCCGATGACATCGGACATGACGTGTCCAATCCAGTTGGTGTTAAGCCGCTCGACGATAAAACTGAGATCGACGGTTCGATTCGTCACAACGGAGAACTCGTCGGCGAATCCCGGCAAGGATATCCCGAGCAATATGATTGCTGCGAGGGTGCATTTGAGTTTCATGTTATTCCGTTTTCAAAGCACAACATCACGCCTCACTTTCGGCACAATTAGCGACGCAAGGTGCAGGCAATGGCTGGGCAATGCTACTCCTTCATGTCAAACTCGGCATAACCTTCTGGCGATGTCAGGATGCCACACTTATGCCATAGTTCAAACCGGAGCACACTTCCATCCTTAAGAATCACAAGTGCGGACAATCCGGGCTCCGGTTGTTCGCGCTTCTGCTTTGCCTTTGCTACAAGGATAATGTCCGATTCCCACATCTTTTGAATGCGTCCTGCGTGCCATTCTTTCGGAGCTTCGGAGGCCCGAGTGTATAGGATCACGATCTTGTCTGTAGTTCTTCCTTGCAAGACATCTTTCAGAGTCTTCCCGATCCATCTCTTCTCAATCTGAGTCTGGAATGGATCAAGACCAAGAACCGGAACTCTTGGCACCTTATTTGTATTGTCGTCTGCTGCAATTGCCGGACGGAAAGTCACCGCACACACCAGAAGCAGTATCGCCAGTTTCCTGTTCATTTTACCTATCCCTGTTCAACGTCATGAGTCAGAATTTGGCGCGCTAGCGACAATATTCTAGATTCATTTGTTCTGCCGCTCCTTGTCCCTAAATGTCATCCTCGGATTGATGATGTCATCCTCACGTATGCCTTGCTTGTCTAGAAATTTTTTCAGGTCATCCATCACCGCCGTCAAAAGGGCATCCACATCTTGCTTTTGCAGTGACTTCGTGTGCGACCAGTCAATAAATCCTAGGACCTTGCTCGACTTCAAGTGTAGATCGACCATACGTGAACACTCAAATGTGTCGGCATGCCACGTAAATACAAGTGTTTGCTGATTTGTGCCGACAAGATAAGTCCTGTTTGTAAATGACGTAGACAACAATGTGAGTGTTGCATTGTTGGTCACTGCATCCGCCGCCCGACTTGCTGTCATTGCAAGGAACCCTAAGAGGACTGTGGCCATGAATGTCTTCATTATCTTAATCTCCGGCAGAACCATTGATTAACAGGTCAATTTGCCCTGATATTATGATATTGGCATGGTTTCCTGCCTGCCGGCAGGCAAGTCGTACAGTATTGCCGATGCCAACATCAGGACATTATACCCTGACAGGGATAACGTCAAGGACTTGCCGGATCAAGGTCAAGATAAAATCCCTAATAATGCACGACTTATTTTTCCACATGCTTCAGCATCCAATCCAACAACACACGCACGCGTTCAGGGTCAATTATCCGAACGTAACCCGCGGCCGCTGGAAACTCCTTACACTTGCCGCCGGCTTTCACGATCATCTTTCGCAAAGTGCGTTGAAAATAAAGCCGTTGCCTTTTTGAAAAATCATACACCTGCGGACGCGACTTTGTCATAAAATCTTTTCCAACAATTCCCCACTGCTTTCCTTTGTATCCCAATTGACTGATTTTTTTCTTGCAAGCGTGCGACACAAGATAGGCATACCATTCAATATTTTTTTTATCTCCCGGCCTGCAAACCACGCAACGCCTTGAAACGCCTTGCATATTCCGCCGATCGTCCGGCAGATATTCAATCCATTTTTCCGTAAAAAGCCTATGTCCCATTGTTCCATCAGGAACCCACGCTACGATATGCAGATGAGGAACTTTTCTTTTTTGCAATTCGATTCGATAGACATACGACACCCCCACCCTAATCGCATCATTCCGAAGCCTCTTTATCATTCGATACCACAGCTCCGCGTCATACTCTCCCGGCACCGTCAACGACACGTTATAGATCACACAACCCGATCGATTATGAGTCAATAAATACACCCGCATTCGACGCGCCGCATCCAACGAAAGGCCACCTATTTCACCCCGTTTTCCACCGCCGCCGCCACCGTGCCCACGACGTTCCGCAACTACCTTGACGCCAATCTGCTGCACTCCGCTCGGATAGAGCTGGACATAACCTCCGTGCCCGTATGCGCACATACCCAAGGAAGGGGCGGCGCGCCCGCTGAAGCGGACGCATCCGCCCCTTTTCCCATGGCCATGTGAATAATAATTCATCGGCCACCCCCTGCCACAGAGCGAATGATGGCGAGGACCGCAGCCTTGAGCGGGTCAGGGAGAATCGGCCAAGCGGCAATGATTTCTTGCAGATCGGAAGGGCTTTTATTGCCTTGTGAACGCGGGTGTGAACCGGTATTGTCTTTGTCTAAGGAAGACGGAGACTGGGTAAGGGGTTCGAATCCCCGCCTCCATTTTTTTATTTTGTTACCCAGCGCCCATTTTAAAGTTTGATAATTGGCTTTTCATCAGCACGGCGCCCCACCCCGAATTCACCGGCGGATCAGATTGTCAGGCCCACGCTCGACATACCTTTGGTGTAAGATTTTATCGGCAATTCGGGAACATTGAGTTTGGGCAAAGATAAAGTTTCGGCACGGGATTTCATCCATTATATTTCCCTCTCGGCGCCGTTTGCCGCATGTGACTCCACAATATCGCCCAAACAACTTGATGCCCGGCGCAGTACATGCTTGACGGCATGCATTTTGGAATCAACTAAATGGCCCCGACACGGCGCATGTCACTCAAATGTCCCCACGCAATATTTTTGACTCTTTTTTACATCACCGTTAAGATCGCATGGTAAATCAGCGCACATACCCCCCCCCGATACACAAACACTTTTGCATAGCGCCAACAGTGGGTGGGACGCACCCGCCCGGCGAACCATGGATTTTACACCAAAAGTTAGTCGCAACCAAAAAGCTGCTTTCCAAAATAGCATTGTGTTTTACGGCCTGCCTGCAATAATGTTTGCCTTCATGAACGCAGCCCATATCTTTCAGCAAGCCCGGCAGAAGCGATTCGAACTTATAATGCTGGGCGGCATGATTGCGCTTTATTTTTTATCCTACTTCCAGCGCGTGGCGGTACCCGGCACGGTGTTCAATGAATTGCAGCTCGATTTTAAAGCATCGGCCGGTGCCATCACCACGCTGGGGGCGCTATTTTTATACATCTATGGCTTCTGGCAAGTTTTTGCGGGCTTGCTGGCAGACCGTTTTGGTGGCTTGCGCATGTTATTAATCGGCGGAGTGCTCATGACGGCAGGCGCCCTGGTTTTTCCACTCGCACCTTCTCTGGCGCTGCTATACACCACCCGCATGCTGCTGGCGTTCGGCGCCAGCTTCATGTATATCAGCATGGTCAAGGAACTGGACACGCTGTTCGATCGCCGTCATTTTGCAATGTTACTAAGCGCGCTGCTTTTTTTCGGTTATGCTGGCGGACTGTTCGGCACACTCCCGCTGGAGCGGGCCGTTAATTGGTTCGGCTGGCGCGCTTCGTTTCTGGCCATCGGCGTGCTAACCGCCGGCGTTTTGCTCGTAAATTTATGGTTGACGAAAAAAATAAGGCACCCACCCTCCCCACCCCGGCGAGCACCACGCCTATTCATTAAGAATATCATTCGCAACCGGCACTCCTGGATTATCATTATTCCCAGCGCAATTAACTTTTCTATTTATTTTTTAATCCAAACCTCCATTGGCAAAAAAATGCTTTCCGACGCCTGCGGCGCCAACTCGTCACAGGCCGCCACAATCATGTTTTGCATGCTGCTGACCTGCATGGCCTTCACATCCTTGTCCGGATTTTTTTCGCGTTTGATCGGCAACCACCGCAAACCGCTCATTATCGGCGGGACCAGCCTGACCCTTGGCACGCTGATATTCATGATCTGGATACTGTCGCAACCAGCCAATATGGCGGGACTCATGGCCATAGGCTGCATTCTGCTGGGAGTCGGAGTTTCGATCTCACCGCTCCTGGCCAGTACAATGAAAGAGGTCAACCCCGAAGAAGCCGCCGCCACATCAATGGGATTCGCCAACGGCCTAAGCTACCTATGTGTGGCATTTACAACCAATATGGCCGGACTGGTAATGGACACATTCCGCACACAGGCTGTAACCACCGCACAGGCCATTATTTACCCCGCTGCCGCTTATCGTGTGATCCTGCTGGGATGCATAGTCGCCGCAGCGTTGTCTTGGGGCAGCTCGTTCTTGATTTCCGAAACTCGTGGACAGTGCACATATCGACAGACATAAAAAATAATTGATTATTCAAACAAACCTAGTATCCTACTGTGGTTTTGTAAGCTCTGGAAACGCAGATATAGCAAAGGTCGCATGAGTAATCCTCGACATCATCTGGTTGTGGAAGAAGGTCCGGACAAGCGACGCACCATCACAGTTCCAATCAACGGTATCCGGGTAGGACGTTCATCAAACAACGACGTAGTACTCAAAGATTCGGTCATGTCCCGTTTCCATTGCCGGTTTTTTTTTAAACCGGAAAACGGCTTATGGGCGGAAGATTTGGGCAGCGCCAATCAAACCCTCCTGAACCAGAAGCCCATGAACGTGGCACGTCTGCATGTCGGCGACAAACTGATCCTAGGCGCCACGACCATAAAGGTTGACAACGATAGTAGCCCGGAGCCAAGTGCCCGCAAGTTGTTCGACCAGCCAGATACGGGCATCCCCGCTAGCGGCAAGATTGAATTCCGCCGCGCCGCCAATGGTAACGAGTCCGGACACAAGCCATTACGCGCGGCATTGATGACCCTGCTTATCCTGCTAGCAGCCTTTGTCGCATTGATTTTTATTTACAAATTAACTCCGCGCGCCCGTGAAACTGCCGGGGCAACCACCGCTAACGCCGCCCAAGCACGCACACTGAATATTTCCTACGAAAAAGTCCAAGCCGATTCTAAAAACATCTTCCGCTATGTGTTGCAACTGGAAGCCAACGAACTTTCCATCCAAATCACCGACTTGCAGAATAAACGCCACGTCGCCGGACAACAGCGCCGCCAGGTGTCTCCCGAAATATTGCAGAGCCTGGCCGATACCATTGAACAAACCGGTTTTTTTGCGCTCAAAGAGTCATACCAGGGAATCGCTACGGATGTCTGGGATTTAATTGATCTTACGGTCACGATCAACCGTAAAACCCACCGGGTAAGGGTGCTGAACACCCAGGAACCGGCAGCCTGCAAGGATGTTCGTGAAGCCATCGAAGAGTTCGGCCAAAACGAATTGGGACTGGCCGCGCTGGCATTGGCGCCCGAAAAACTGATCGAACTGGCGCGCACCGCATCGCTTTTAGGACGCAACTTATACGATCAGCGCGAAGTCAAGCATGACAACCTGGCCAAGGCCATCCGATCGCTGCATGAAGTCGCTTGGTATCTGGAAACAATTGAACCCAAGCCCGATTTTTATGCCAGTGCCATCGCTCTGCGTGCGGAGGCTGAGCGGGAAATGCAGGCCGTCGGCGACGACCTTTTGTTCCTTGCCGAACGCGCCATCCGCCTGAAGGACTGGAATGAGGCTGCGCGCCAATTGCGCCTGCTATGCGAAAAAATTCCGGACAGCGCGGACAGCCGCCATCAGAATGCCCGCAAAAAACTGCTCGACGTAGAACGCCACCTGAAGAAGAAATAAAATGCCGGGAACCAAATCCAGTTTAATCCTGTTGGCGGCAGCGCTGTCGGTCGGGTTGCTGCTCACGGCTTGCCGCCTGAATCGCAACGCACAGCGGGGCGGTCAACTGTACATTACCTCGACGCCGCCGGACGCCACCTTGATCTGTGACGGGGTCAACATGGGCCAAACACCGGCTACCGTCATGGACGTGGCGGACGGTGAGCACCTGCTGATCCTAAGCAAAAGTGACTACCGCGAAGCGCGTGCAACCGTAAAGATGCGCACAGGCGGACGACAATCCGTGGATTTTAAACTGGAGCCTATAAACGGTCTGCTCCTGATTCTGTCCAGGCCTCCCGGGGCGGACGTCAGCATCGATAACGTCAGCATGGGCAAAACGCCCATCTTCCTGCACGACACGGCCCTGGGGCCACATCGTATAACGGTTAGCACTCCGGGCCATCTGCCACGCATCATCAATGTAAACGTGGCGGACAGGACACCGCAGAAAATTGAAATCAACCTTACATCGGATTCCGCCAGGCTCATGATCGATACCGCGCCAGCCGGCGCAGCGATCACACTTGACGGAGCAATTATCGGCAAAACACCGCACGACCTCTCGACCATTGCCAGCGGCAAGCACACCATCGAACTGGCTTTGCCTGGGCATTCAGTGTTTAAAAAAGAGTTTACCGTAAAGGCCGGCGACCAACACACCATCAAAACGACGCTGAAGCCCCTGCCCGGCAAACTGACCATTCTCTCCACGACACCGGGCGCACGGATTTATCTGGACGATCAATTCAAGGCGGAGAAAACATTCACGACAGACTTGCCGGCCGGGCAATACGCCATCCGTGTTGAAGCCCGTGGGTTTGACCCGCAGACACGCACGCACACGGTGGCGATCGGCACGGAATCCGTTGTGGAATTCAGTCTGACCAAGAGCAGCGGCACCATTATGATTACCACCGAACCGCCCGGCGTTGGCATTTACATGGATGGTGAATCGCGGGGCACGACACAAGGTTCAGGTTTAATCTCAGAGCAACTTTCAATTGATTTCGTCCCGCGCGGCAAGCGGATGATCCAGTTCACACGGCCGGGCTATTTTGATCTTACCAACACAGTGGACATCCAACCTAATCAGCGGCAGATAATCCATAAAAAGCTGAAGCCCAGGCCGGTGCCATTTGTGCCGAACATAATTATTCGGACCGGACGGAATGCCGAAAATACTTATCGCGGCATTATCCGCGAGCGGTTTAATAACGGCAACATCAAGATGGAAATAGACCCGGGTATTTTTAAAACCTTCACCAAGGACGAAGCCCTGTCAATCGAGACCATTACAAACTCCGTGGCGCGCTAAACACCCCGTTTAAATGCCATCCCCATACCGCATCAGACCACGCAGCCTTCCAGGTCATAAAAGCAAGTTACACGCCACGGCAACCAAGCCTGCCGAACACACACAGAATCAAGGCATCGGAAAAGCAGGCATATCCATCAACGCATAGTCGGCGGGTAGACTGAAGACGGCATCGGCAAGTGGTGCTTTGGAAAGACTGCGCAATTCCGTCCGGCTGGTCACGGTTTTCACGCTCGTCACCACGGTGGATTCGGATTGCACAATGAGCCCTTTCATGGCGGCCAAACCCGCAAAACTTGTCGCCTTAAAGGCATCCCGGGCGCAAAGCAGAAAAGGCTCCATTTCCGCGGCTTCTGAAGTATTGGCAATCCAACAGCGGATTATCGTGCCACCGGATGATCCGGCATATTCTTCACAAGTGTATCCTTTAACCGCCTGAACTTTACCTGTTTTTTTCAGAGCCGATTTGTCCGGACCGTCATCCTTTTCGGGCAACGATAGTCCTAAAATATTGCGCATAAAATCCAGAGGCATGACCACGACTTGTTTCTGTTTGTGATCCATGAAGAACAGTTGCCTGGACTTCAAGTCAATTATGGAAGAAACGGGCATCCCCGAAAAATCAATGCGGGCTTTCTGTCCTTTTATTTTCATAGTCAGCGTGGAAGCTTCGCCTGACTCCGCAGATATGGCGCTGGTTTCCAGGTTTTGAACCACCGTCAGGTCCGCTATCGCCACGCTTGCCCATACGGCCACCCCAAAAACGACAATCCAGTTTTTCATCATGATTCCTTTATTAGGCTCAATGTTTCCCACCCGCTTTGATCCCAGCCCCCGTTTCGCCGACCATCCCCCACCCGGCATCTGTCGCCCGATATCAGCCCTTAATCCATCTGCAACAACTCCAACCGCAACATATTGAGCGCGGCCTTGGCGGCCCGCTCCCGAATCATGGCGCGATCGCCAAAAAATGAAAATCGTTCTGCCGCAACGCTAAGCTGACCGGCCATGTTTTTTCCCAGACCAATCCAGACAGTGCCTACCGGTTTTGCCGACGAACCACCCGCGGGGCCGGCCACGCCGGTCAGCGCCAGCGCATAATCGCCCACCGAGCGCTGCAAAGCCTCCTGCGCCATTTGTCGCACAACCCGCTCGCTTACCGCGCCTTCCCGGGAAATGACCTCGGGCGGAATACCCAAAGCGGCGGTTTTAATGCGATCGGCATACACAACCCACCCGCCCAAAAACCAGGCGCTGGACCCCGGCACTTCCGTCAACATCGCCGACACCAGGCCTGCGGTACAGCTTTCAGCCGTTGCCACGGTTAAATTCCGTGAATGCAACATCGCACCCACAACCGCCGCCAGCGACACATCCCCCTCGCTGAAAACGATCGGGCCTAATTTCTGTTTGACAATGCTTATTACTCGCGCCAATTCATCCCGAGCTTGTGTCTTTGTTGGGAAATCGCTGCGGATACGAACGGACACGATGCCAGCCGAAACCGTCGTGCCAATTGTTGGATTACAATCCCGCCGCATCAGGTCACCCAGGGCTTCGCCCACCATGGATTCACCCATGCCAAAGGTATTGAGCTTGCACGTCGCAATAGTTCGCCCCGCCTGCGCACCAATCAAGTTCGACAGATGCTGTTCAACCATGGCTTTCATTTCATCCGGCACGCCGGGGAAAGCAAATACCTGCGCGCGCCCTACGCCCATGCGCAGTCCCGGGGCCGTACCCTGCGGATTATCGAGTATCTTGGCGCCCGCAGGTGCCAAGGCCTGAACGCGGTTACTTGCGGTCATTAACCGGCCACGGTCTTTAAAAAACTGCTCGATTTTGGCAAGCGATGGCGCATGAACAACAAGTGGCACCCCTTGAACTTCGGCCAGGGCTTGTCGCGTCAGGTCATCCTGAGTTGGCCCCAGCCCACCGGTAATTACCACCCACTCGGCCAATTCCGTCGCCTGCCGCACGGCCCGGACAATAGCCGCCTGGTCATCCGGGACAGTCATGTGCGATCTGGTCAGGATGCCCCATTCCGCCAGTCGCGCGCTGAGCCAGGCGCTATTGGTATCCACCGCCTGCCCCAGGATCAATTCGTCGCCTACAGATATAATGATTGCCTGCATATTTAACTAGTCCGCGACATAAAAGACATGCAACTATCTTAATTCAGAAAGCAGTTAACCAACACTAATCTTTTGTTTTATATACCTTTGCTATATTCTAACCGTTGAGGCGCAATGATGCAATCGCCTGCATGCCAGATACCCTGCGCGGCACCAGATGCTTGCCTTTTCCCTCCGGAGCGCCCCATCGTTTTTACACCCGAAATAAATATTCAGCCCCAACCACCCGCCACCAGGTAAAACACCCCCTATTGCAGCGACTGGATCATGATCACCGAATAGCGTACATCGTCCCGCCCGGGCCCAAATTGCAGGAAAGGTTGCCGGTCGATGCGCGTAAAACCAATTTTTTCAAAAAAACCAATTGCGCCAATATTATCCTCACGCGTGCTTA
>CAYYBV010000058.1:0-10240 GCA_964469675.1 uncultured Verrucomicrobiota bacterium | reverse complement strand
CGCGCCCGAGAGCGTCGTCATGATCGGCGACCGCGACATCGATCTGCTCGCGGGCGTGGTTAAAGTTCGCGGAAAAGGCAAGAAAGAGCGCTTGTGCCTGCTGGGCAAGCCGGCTGTGAAAGCCATCCAGGCTGCATTGGAACAGCGTTCCACGCTGGCCGGGACATCGAGGCCCGCCGGGTCGGCGGCGGTTTTTGTCGGCCATACGGGCGGCCGGCTGACCACGCGTTCGATCGAGCGTTCCATGAAGCGTTACCTGATCAAGGCCAACCTGGACCCCCACATGTCGCCGCATGCCTTGCGGCATTCGTTTGCCACGCACTTGCTGGATGCCGGCGCCGATTTGCGCAGTGTCCAGGAATTGCTCGGTCACGCCAGTCTTTCCACAACCCAGATCTACACGCATGTCACGGTGGAGCGGCTGAAGCAGGTTTATAACGAAGCCCACCCGCGGGCCTGAAAATAACACCGATCAAAAACAAGGATTGATCGGCCGGCATTCGTTGTGCATCATGCTTCGGCTTGACTATTTGATATGATGTTATGATTAAAACGCACTGCACGGGCTGTTTTGCATTTTTACCATGATCTGGTTTTTGTATAATTGTTTTTTCCCGCTCGTATTTTTGCTGCTCCTACCGCAATTCCTTCTGCGGATGTACAAGCGCGGCGGCTATCGCAATGGATTTCTCCAGCGATTTGGCCTCTACCAAGCGGCGGTGCTGGAACGCCTGCACAGCCGGCCACGAATCTGGATTCATGCCGTCAGCGTGGGTGAAGTCCAGATCGCCCTGCGATTCATACGCGCCTTGCGGGAAACCCAAAACGCCCTGGCCTTTGTCCTAACGACAAACACGTCCACCGGGCACGCCATCGCCGCAGCGCAACTTGCCGCGGACGATGTCCTGCTATATTTCCCGGTAGATTTTCCCTTGATCATGCGGCGGGCATTGGGCCACCTGCGCCCCCGCGCACTAGTGCTGGTGGAAGGCGAACTCTGGCCCAATCTCCTGCGTTTAACTCATCAAAGCCGCATACCGATCATGCTGCTAAACGGCCGCTTGTCCGCCCACTCGTACCATAACTATCGCAAGGTGCGACCCCTGGTCAAACAAGTACTTAAATGCTTTGCGCTCTGCTGCATGCAGGGAACGGAAGATGCTCGGCGCATAAGCGAACTGGGTGCGGATCCCGGAAAAATCAGGGTAATGGGTTCGGCCAAATACGACATAACTGAACCCACCCGAACGGATGCGAATCCTGTTTGCGCGCTCCTGCTCCAGGCCGGTTTCACGGCCAATACACGCTGGCTGGTGGGCGGATCAACCTGGCCGGGTGAAGAAACCATCCTGGTGAATTTGTATAAAAAATTGCACGCCCATGATCCGCAAGCCCGCTTAGTGCTGGTTCCCCGGCATGCCGAACGCCGCCAGGCCGTCATAGATGACATCCGCCGGGCCGGCTGCTCCGTAACTCTTTGGAGCGAACTGAAAGCCGCACAGACAGCGAATACTTTCGGCAACCACGCCGAATTGGTAAAATCGGATGTATTACTGGTGGATACCACCGGGGAATTAAAGTTTTTTTATGCCCTGGCGACGGTTATTTTTGTTGGAAAAAGCCTGACGTCTCACGGGGGCCAGAACGTGATCGAAGCGGCCGTCTTCGCTAAACCGATCGTAATCGGCCCCTACACCGAAAACTTCACCACCATCATCGCCGATTTCCGCGCCGCCAACGCTTTGCTCCAGGTTCCGGACACCGAAACCCTGGGACGGGTCATAACGGAACTGTGGACTGACAGCCAAACGGCCCTGGCATATGGCGAACGCGCCAGGCAGGTGGTTAAGACAAAGGCCGGCGCTATCCGTGCCAGCGCGGAATGTTTACTTGAGCTGCTTGCCCCCCGCGCAGAGCCTTTGTAATCAGCACCGTTGCACTGGCGGCCAACGCATGAAAATTCTTGTGAAACGGGCACGCCTGGTTTACTGTACATGACAAATGGATCTATCTGGCAAACTTTACCAGAATGAACTGCACGTTTTTAGAATTGGGCCGACCAAACAAAGCGAAATGGCTTGACGGGTAACCGCCCGCACATGGAGAACATTATGCCGACTGAACCACAACGGAATTCCAACGGGGTTCACGCCCTGGACGCATCCAACGCGGGCCACCCACCACTCAACCACAGAGCCGGCGGCACAGAAATCGAGAACACGCTGGAAGAATTTATATCACTGCGCGACATAATCGCCATGATCCTGCGGCATCGGCGTGCGGTTTCCCTGTTTGTGCTACTGACCACGCTGGCCGCGGGCTTTTTCTTTTTCACTCGTCCACGGCAATATCAAGCCGAGGGTTATCTGCAAATCATCCCTCACGCGTCACAGCAAAACCGTGTGGACGAATTGTTCGAAACCACGATCGCCTCACACCTGCAAAAAGCTTCATCGGCCTATATTGCCAAAAATGTTTCCACCCGGCTGAGCAAACGCGGCGTACAAATCACACCGCTAGCTTTGGAAAAGCACGTCAAAATCACGCGCCCGCCCAAGACCGATCTGATCCGCCTGACAACCGCAAGGTCCTCGGCTGATGAGGCTTTGTTAATTGTGCAGCAATGGGTTTGCGAATATCTGGAAAGCATTCAAAAAAACAATATTTACGTGGCACTGTCCCAATCACACCAGCTCTTGAAACAAGCGCAGGCCGAGATGGTGGAAAAACAGGCAAAGGTAAACGCGATACGGGCGCAGTTCGCGCAATCCTCACCCCTGATTACGCTTTCACGGGCCGTGGATGATCGCCAGCTATGGGGCGAACTGACCCAAAAAACGGAACTGGAGGTCGAAACGCTTAAAAAGCTGTCAACAATTCACATCAAGGGCCAGGAACAAAACAAGGAATATATCAACCTTAAACTCGCCATGCTCGAAACCGAACAGACGCTGGCATCGGCCCTGGCGCGGCGCAATCTATACCAGGAAGTTGTGCGTATTCTTGAAAACAAGGTTGCGTTAAACGGCAGTTACAAGCCGGATATGACACCGCTCGGTGAGTCCGCCTCGGAAGCCACGATTTTTGTCAACACGATCATGCGAGGCAGCGATATTATCCAGTTCGGCGAAGCGGGCCTGATTTCGGCCAACCGCGGGGCGCTTAAAAGCACCGGCTTATTTTTCTTGGCCGTGTTGGGAGTCGCCTGTTTGGGCGCCTTCATTTACGAATGGGGCAAGGGCCTGCTTGCGCCGCGTTGATGATCGGTGTTTTATAAACGGGCCGGCGGCAAAAGCACCTGTATCCGCTTGGTTGTTTTTGACTCAATATATTATCGTTAAACCATTACGTTCCGCGCACGGAAAGGAGCTTCATGATCCGCAAAGCCGCGCAGATGAAAACGGAAGTTAGGAATATCCGTAATGGCATCGGCAATGTCACCGTGCAGCACTTGTTCAACAAGGAAGAAATCACCGCGCGCACGCGCATGTGTGCACGCCTGACCTTGCCACCCGGCGTGAGCATTGGCCTGCATAAACATGAGGGCGAGGACGAGCTGTTCATCGTGACGCGCGGCACAGGCTTGATTGACGATGGTAAAACCAAGGTGCCGATCCAAGCCGGCGACGCAACTTTAACCGGCAAGGGCGAAATTCATGCGGTCATCAACAATGGTCCGGAACCGCTGGAAATAATTGCCATCATCATGTTATACGCATGAATATATTGCCTGAAAAAATTTTATTTCCCGAACGGACCTTGCTGGGCGCCGGCCAGGCAAAAAAGCTGCTGGCAGAATGCGCCCGTTATGGCCAGCGCGGCCTGCTGGTGCACGGCCGCTCGTTGGCCGCACACAGCAGGCTGAAGACGCTCTTGCAAGATTGCCCAAGCGGCATGGCCGTGGCAACATGGCAACACGCCGGTGGTGAACCCGCACTTGCTGACCTGGACCAGCTCCGGGCAACGGCCCGCAAACACCGGGCCGATTGGATCGCCGGGGTTGGCGGAGGAAGCGTCCTGGATCTGGCCAAAGCCTGCGCAGGACTATTTAATGCCACGCAACCGCCAGAGGCCTATCATAACGGCACCGGCATTGAAACCCCGGGTATTGCGTTCGTGGCCGTGCCAACCACGGCCGGCACCGGCTCCGAGGCGACCGTTAACGCGGTCCTGACAAACCACACAACCCGCCAGAAAAAATCAATTCGTGATGACGCCCTGCTGGCTCGCTTGGTCATCCTTGATCCGGAACTGTTGCAATATTGTCCCAAGCAAGTCATTGCCCATGCCGGCATGGACGCTTTTACCCAGGCACTGGAGGCATTTACCAGTCTTCATGCCGGCTGGCTGAGCGATGCGCTGGGTTTGAAAGCGCTCACGCTGATCGGCACACATCTGGAAACGTTTTATCGCGGAGCGGACCAGGCTGCGGCGGAACAGGTTCTGACGGGCAGTTATCTGGCGGGCTTAAGCTTTGCCATGGCGCGCCTGGGCGTGGTTCACGGGATTGCGCACCCGCTTGGGCTACGTTACCATGTTCCGCACGGATATGTGTGCGGCGTATGCCTGCCGCATGCAGTGGAACTTAACCGGGACGCCATGGGCGGTAAATACGAACAGGCCAGTCAGGCGCTGGGCCGGGACCTATTGGACTTGATCCGCCATTTACTGGTTCGGCTTGAAATGCCATCGCCCTTCATGGGAAAGCCGATCATAGATCAAGCGACCATCATCCGCGAAACGGTAGCGGCCTGGTCAACCAAGGCCAATCCCAAGCCCATTACCCCCGCCGATGTGGAATGGCTGCTGGATCGGCTGTTTCACGGATAAGCGCCCGGCGCGGCCAAAGATCAACCCGTAGTCATTATTCGAGTCAATCAGATTCCGCGGCTTTGCAGGAGATTACGAAGTTCGACTTGAAAGGCCTGCACATCTTCCGGGCTGGGCCGGTAATTCGGCTTACCCGCATCGAGCGCCAAACGGCCAAGCTGGTCGAGCAACCAGGAGGCGGAAACACCGTCGCTAAACCGCACCGTTCCACTGACGACCGCGCCGGGCTTCACGATACGGTCGAGGGTGACCGCCACACTGCCGATGCCGCCCGAATCCGGGCTGTCCGGGCCCAGCTCGGCGGCTTCCGCGTCTGGTTGACCCGGCGCGGCTTTGGCCAGGTCCAGCCCGGCGCTGGTATTTTTCACCTGCTCCTTGATGACCAGGCCGAGATCCAGAACCAGGAAACGCAGATCAAGAAATGTCACGGATAATTTGAATTCGTCATTAAGCCGTTTTTGGATTTCGGTCAGCCCGCATCCTTCGGCAACCCACTTGCGAACATAATTTTTCTGGTTATCATTAAATTGCATAGCGTCCATTCTGATTCTTGGTTTGAGCGTCAAGCAGCGGTGAAACCATAATGGCGTACGGAAATATGACATAGACCGGGCTTGGCGTCAAGCCGGGAAACACATGGCGCTTTTCACGGGACCCGATAGCAGCGATCGAGGGGAAATGCATTTTCAATGTGGCGAATCAGGGGCACGGGCGCATCAACCGCGCCAACAACTTCGACAACGTCAAAACGGATGGCATGCGGCCTTGAGCGCAGGTGGCGCAGATAGCGTACGGCGGCGCGCGAAAGGTAATGCCGCTTGGCACGGTTGACGGCCGCGCACGGTCGGCCAAAATCCTCGGTCGCGCGGGTCTTGACCTCCACAAACACAAGCACCGCGCCGTCACGGGCAACCAGGTCAATTTCATCGCGCCGGCCAACCCGAACCCGCCGGCCGAGAATGGCATATCCTTTTTGCCGGAGTGCGCGTTCGGCCTGGGCCTCCCCCCAAGCACCGGCAGGCAGCTGTCTGCCATTCACCAAGGCGTCGGCATTGTTAGGCGCAGAACCAAAGAAAAACAGGCGTTTAAAAATTTGCCACATGAGACGGTCACCCGGCGTGATGCATGCGGCCGCGAATGGCCTCAATATCGCGTACCGGCCGAAAGGAACGGCGATGCTGGTCTATCGCGCCGTGTTTCAACAGGGCTTGGATATGGGCGGCGGTGCCATAGCCCTTGTGGCGCACAAATCCGTATTCAGGATGCCGATGGTCCAGCTCGGTCATCCACCGGTCGCGCGTGACCTTGGCGATAACGCTGGCAGCGGCAATCGAAAGGCTACGCGCATCACCCTTAATAATGGCCAGCGAAGAGCAGGGCAGGTTGGGAACCGGCAGGCCATCAACCAGCGCGTATTCCGGAAGCGTCACCAGGTGATGCAAGCAACGGCTCATACTCCGGTGCGTGGCGCACAAGATGTTGATCTCATCAATTTCCGACACATCCCCGAAACCGATACCAATTTCCACTTCCGGGGAATTGCCCAGCAGCTCGAAAAAGCGATCGCGCTGACTTGCCGTAAGCTGCTTGGAATCGGTGAGCGTCTCAAAGAGGCAATGTTCCTCACGCTCAATGAAGGCTTGGGAAAAAACAACCGCGGCCGCCACAACCGGACCAGCCAGTGGTCCCCGCCCGGCTTCGTCTACACCGGCCACACGCTTGCATCCACGACCCCAAGCCTCGCGTTCAAATTGAAGCAAGCTTGCGGGTGCCTCCATGCCTCCTCCGCATTGTTTTTACGCCTGTTGGGTTGCCAGGCGCGCCATCTTGCCAGAGCGTTCGCGCAGGTAATACAATTTGGCCCGCTGTTTTTTACCAACGGTCTCCACCTCGATGCTGGCAATACTTGGGGAATGTACCGGAAAGATGCGCTCAACGCCCTCGCCGAACGAAATGCGGCGAATCGTAAAAGTTTCGGTGGCACCGGAACCCTTGCGGGCTATCACCGTGCCGGAAAAAGCCTGCATGCGCTCCTTGTCGCCTTCCTTGACTTTTACCAGTACTTTGATGCTGTCGCCCACCGCAAAAGAAGCCAAAGGCACTTTCTTGCTGTTCTCCGTGACGAGTGTTTTCAGTATGGTTGAACTCATAATTTGTCCCCGATATCAAACGCAGCGGCCATTTGGCTGTACGGCCAAAATCTTTTCCGTCCCTTTGCCTACCAGCCGGATTGTAGACATCCGCGTAATGTCGTCAAGCCTTTTCCAATGGTTTTTTGGGATTCAACGCAGCAGGCACAGATTAAACTTTTTTCTTATATCCGCTGGCTTGCGACCATATCCGGGGTAGCGGGTAATACACTGAGCGTGTGCGGTCCTCGGGGATCCTGGACTTCAACCAGCACCGGTTGACCGGGGATACAGTCGCTGTAGTGCGCGCAAAGTGCGGCGGCCTGCCGCAATTCGTCCTCCGTGGCAGTGCCCGACAAAATCGCGCTGGGACCCGGGATATCCTTGGTTTTCAGCAGATATTCGCCGGCGTTGCGTTCCTTTTCAAGCCGTTCGTTCTCCGCCTGGTTGCGTCCCAGGATCAAGCGCACCGCGCCCAATCGGAAATGCCGGCCCATGCGCAGACGCAGGATCGGGATAATTGCCAGCCCCTCATGGCTTTTCAAATCCTTGAGGCGTTTGCCATAGGCAGGATCGGTCAGCAGGCAGCCGCCAGCCGGCTGGGGATAATCAGACAGGCCCAATTCACGGGCCAGCTCCATCTGCGGCTTGCGGTTGCGGCCTTCGAATGCCAATAGCCGGGCACGGTCCACCCAGCCCCGCTTTTCAGGTTCGGTTTCCGGCAACAGCCGGGCGCTTAACGGCCGCAGGAGATAATCACCGACGCCCGATTCTAAAGCCACCTGCTGGAGAGCATTTGCGCGCTGGGACATGGGCCGCTGGTTCAACACCTCGCCGGTGCTGACAAAATGGAAGCCCCTGGCGAGCATCAATTCGCCCGCGCGCCGGACCATGGCAATGTGGCAGTCAATGCACGGGTTCAACCCGGCGCCGAATCCATGCCTGGGGTGGGCAATGAGGGTTAGGATAGTCGGCGTAAAGTCCTCAATCAACAAAGGAACGCCCAGTTGACGGGCGGCCCGCCCTGCCGCCTTGGCATCAAAAAAAATACTGCTGAACGTAACGGCCTGGACTTCGATGCCCTGGACCAGCAGCAACCGCACCGCCAATTGGCTGTCCAGCCCGCCGGAAAGCAAACTGAGCGCCCGGATTGGCTTGGAAGACGAGGGCCCAATGCCGGACACCGGAGCGCGGCCACCAGCCCGAAGAAAAAAAATATCTTTATCGGTTAAATCATTGGATTTTGCAGTTTCCGCCATAAACACACTCGCCTATCGAAGCGCTTTCCATCTGGTTATACGCTTGGCCCATATCAAGAATATCAAACAAACAACGCCGTCACTTCATCGAACCCGGAGACGGTCATTTCCGGTTTTTCCTGGCCCAGCGTTCCCATCCCATAGGTCAAAAAGATACTATGAATACCCGCGCGGTGCGCGGCGGCAATATCGGTGTGATTATCGCCAACCATCCAGGCATCCGCCCGTTCGCCGCCGACGGCGCGCAGAATAGCAAAGACGGCCTCCGGGGCGGGCTTTAAGGGCAAGCCGCTGTCACCACCAATTATACTGGAAAAAAGTGATGCGATCTTAAAATGGCGCAGGATTTCCCGACTGGCGGAGCCGGGTTTATTGCTAAGCAAGGCCAGGACATGCCCGGCAGCCGCCAAGCGCTCAAGCCCATCCCGAACACCGGGATAAAGCATGGTTTCATCATGGATGTGCTGCGCGTAGAACTCCTTGTTTAACTGGACTGCCTCATCCAAGTCCACGCTAAAGGCGGCGTCCTGCAGCGAACGGAATACCAGGTTGCGCACACCTTCCCCAACAAAGCCGGTCACCGTCTCGACCGGCAGGGGAACCAGGCCGTAATGCCGGCGCATCAGGTTGATACCCGTGGCCAGATCCTGACGCGAATCAATCAGCGTACCGTCCAGATCGAAAATAAGAAACTGCCGTTTCATTTGATTACACTGGGCGTAGCCGCCCGTGCGTATCCGTACATGCGGTCGCCAGCAGGCTCGGGCTTGGAATACAGCGGCTCCAAGTGGGCCTCCAGCTCGGGAATATCCCGAATCCGCCCTTTCAAATAATCATTAAGCCGAGCGTTCAGCCCTTCCAGCCGCGCCTGCAGGCCGCCATACCGGCATTCAAGCACTTCCAGGCCGAACGGCTTATACAGGCGCAGCCAAAGCGCGACGTGTTCGTCACGTAATTTAGCCACCGCCTTGCTCAACACCTTGATATCCTTGGTTAAATGCCATAAGCGTGTGCGGTTCCCGACACGATATGCCAGAGCCAATTCGCGGCGCAGGTTGCATTTTAACGCCACCGTTTGCGCCACGCGGGCGGGGAACAGTAGCCGCCGGTTGGCGGGTGAACGCCGCGCCGCGTTGAGCAGGGTTTGCGCCAGCTTGGCATAATGCGCCTGCAAAGCGATAGGGTTCTTGATCAGCGGATCGAAAATACTCAAAAGGGGATCCTGCCATAACAGCCACTTACTGGCATTGCCATGACTTGTCTTGGGGTCGCTGATTTCCGGGATCTGGTCCAGATCACAAACCTTGACCCAAGTATCGAATTCGGCATTACAGATGCCGCGAAAATTGGCGCGCAGCAGCTTGTCATTCACGCGGTCGGTATAGCCGTGTTCCGCAAAAAACTGTAGTCCGGGAAACGCCGAGAAAAGGTCGCACTCCATACCATCATCGCCCCACATGGTCACGAACGCCTGGCGCAACTTTTTGTTTTTGCAGGCGCGCATGGCGGACTCCGTGGTGGCAAATGAAAATGGCAGGGAAGTCCAGAAATGATTCCAGGTCCACACACCGCCGGCCATGATCGGCTCTGAACCCAGGGCACGATGGCGGTCAATCCACTCCTCGTAAAACTCGACTTCCGTGTGATAATAGTCCCAATAGACCAGGTCCACATCACGAGGAATGCCGGCAACGATCTTGCGTGGAATCCGACTGGCACGGTCATAGTAGCTGTTGGTCTTGGAGCCCAGCCGGAAATACATATCACTCCAGATCATCGGCCGCACTCCCAGCTTGTGGCACAAACTGCGCACACGTTTCAAATGACGGTTAATGATGACAAACGGGCTGGCCGCGCCAAATTGCGCGCGATATTTTCCGGTGCCGATACCGTGGGCCTCATCCATGCCGACGTGGATACGCCGGGAGCGAAATGGCGCCTTGGCTGCGGCAATCATTTTTTCAAGCAGGATATAGGTCTTGTCGTCATTGGCCAGGATAATGTCGTCGGTATCGCGATATT
>CAYYBV010000057.1:1643-10245 GCA_964469675.1 uncultured Verrucomicrobiota bacterium | reverse complement strand
CTGGTTTTTCCACTGCCGCCCAAGCTCCAGGACCTGGCACATTGCGACAATCGGCCACCGTGCGCCCGGGATGGCGCCCACCAGCGGCATTCATGAGCTTCATAATTTTATCCCGGGAAGGAGTATAATGAGCGCCGTAATAACTCCAAAAACCAAAAAATGGACCCTGGCCGGGTTCCCAAGTGGAGGCCCGCGTATCCTCCGCCAGCCGCGCAAAATAACGGGTCTCCGTCCAATCCGGCAGCCCGGCCCCCTTAAGCGAGACCGACAGCTCGTGCAGTCCGTTTTTCTTGACCGGCACCTTGAAATCAACCGTTGTCGGGGCATTGGCGGAAACCGTTACGGACTTCTCGCCCTTGGAAAACTCCTTGCCGTCATGACTTTTGGCGGTCCAGTTTAGTGTGACTTTGTGGGCCTTGTTGTCCATCGCTGCAAGCGTCACATTGTACCCTGGCACTTCGGGCTTGGTCCACACATGGCCGAAGACCTCCGGCTCAAGGTTCATCGCCACCGGTGCGCGATGTAATGTCAACGCGTAAATATGCACGCCGCTGGGCAGTCCGCCAGCATGCCAACCGTAGCCAATCGGATCGGGATAATCACGATAAAGCTGCATTTTTTTGGAGATTTCAAACTCAACCCGGGCCAGGTCGGAAAAACTTGTCATCCGCGACGGGTCGATCGGAATCCTCACCACCCACAGTTTGAGCTTCTGGCCATCCTCCAGCGTGACCGGAACTGCAATCGCATTGGTTGATTGAGTATCGGCCAGGCCAGGCACGACCTGTTCAAAAACCTGGTGAAACCCGGCGCCAGGCCGGAAGAATGTCGCTGAAACAAGCGGTATGCTGTCGCGCTCGCCATCGAAGCCCGCCAGGATATACAAGGCATCGTAATACGCGAAAGGAACATCCAGCTGGATGCGGGCCGGATCGAATATGCCCGAGTTGCCGCCGCGTACCGTGTGGAATTCCATATGGCCATCCAGGTTAGCCTGTCGGAAGGAGCTTCGCCCAACATCGATATGATCAGGTGTAAAACCGGAACGCCGACTGGCAAACATGAACGGCACACCGCCGAATTCACCGTCTTGCCCGAATGGCAGCGCATCGTCTTTGAGCGCCTTACCGTTAACCAAGGTGCGATCATAAGCATATCCATCAATGCCCAGGGGTAGAAAAGTGCCCGACCACATTTTACCGGCAGGCGCAATGGCCAGGTCAATGAGCCGGCAACCGGCGCCCAATGTAACCTTAAGTACGCCACGCATTTCTTCCGCCGATGGCGATTGGCCGCATCGGGCAGTTGCGCCATATCGTATACCAAAGGAATTCGCATGTTATCATCCCAAGCCGGCATAATCAGCGAATAGGGCCGCAAATTGAAATTACGCCGTTGACCAAGACCGCTTACACTCACACTTCCGGGCTTGCCACTGATCGAACAGCCATACACCCCACCCTTGTTGGTAGTCGCACCCATGTTTAGACCAACTGATCCAAGCACACCGGACTCTCCGGGATTAAGGCGGAAAGTGGCAGTAATAATCTTACCGGCCACATCCTGCGGTTCCACCGTCTGAAGAGTGACGGGCTTATTGCTTGAGCATATTAATGCCGGAGTACCGGCCAGCGTGTCTTTCTCGACCAACACGGAACTTTGCGGCGTCTTGGGATCGCCGCCGGAAAACTCCCACGCCTTGATCCCGGTTTTGCTCAGCAATGCGTCCACTTCCACAGCCAGCGGCGAGCTGGAATCCAAAATCCAGGTTTTGGCCCGAACAACCGGGCGAGCCTTAACCACTTTTTTGACGGCGTTGGTCTTGACATTCAGGACACCCTTAACGCCTGTTTGGTTTTCATTGCTCACAACCTGCCCGGTTGCAACCGCGGCCAAGGTTGGCATCGTATTTAGACAGGCGAGCACCATAATAACCATAATTAATAGCCGGGCTATGCGCATTTGTGGACCTCCTACCGGGATTGTTTCCGGTAAATATGCATTGCAATTACAAACTCGTTCAGCTTATGGGGCACTAATCTAAAAGGCAAGCGATTTCGGCAGAATTTACTGATATGCCATCGGCAAAATTATTGCGCCATTTCGCAGAAAAAGCCCAGTCTTCCACCCATCCAAAACAATTGATTTACGCTCCTCAAAACCTCTGGCAGCGTACACAGAACGCACCGCCGCATATTGCTCCGACAGGATCCCGGAAAGCACCAAGCCGCTCCCCGGAGTCCGGCTCACAGCGGCGGCAATCCGGTCTGCCCCAGTCACGAGCATATCGGCCAGCAGATTGGCCATGACAAGATCACAGGCCCTGGCAAAGTTAAAGTCCAGCACGTCGGCCTGAATACATGTAATGCGATCAGCCACTCCATTGCTGGCCGCGTTAGCCAGCGCTATGCGCACGGCATCAGGATCGTTATCCATAGCGGTCACACTGGGAAACCCAAGCTTGGCGGCGGCAATCGCCAGAATCCCTGTGCCACAACCATATCAAGCACAGATGCCTGCGGCTGATGCCCCTGCCATTGGTCAAGAAACTGTAGACAGGCGCGGGTCGTGCCATGTAATCCCGTGCCAAAACTCAAGCCTGGGTCAATTTCCACAATGCAATCCGTCGGCCGGGCATCAAATGATTCCCAGGAGGGTTTGATCACAATTCGTTCCGACACGCGCTGGAGGTGAAAAAATTGTTTCCAGTTCTCCGCCCAATCCTGCCGGGCAACTGGATTGATGATCGCTGAGTCGAAATTTAGTTGGGGAACCAGCACCCGCAGAGCGTTCCGACATGATTCGGCTTCGGCACGGGTCGCACAGAAAATTTCAAGCTTTGCCGCCCCGTCCCCATCCGGCAGATGGATACCAAGGTTCCAATCCGCCAAGGCTTCCCCGAGAATGAGCGCGGTGGCTTCATCAGTTGCAATGACCAGGGCATAGCTATCGGCAGGTTCGTTCATACAATTGCATTTTAAATTTACGCGGCTCGCGATTGACGCCTTGAAAAGATCAGGCCATGGCATGACCACAATTGCCGATTTGCCAGGCAAATCCCACAGCCACCCCGCCCAAATCACCTGAAGGACGTGATTAGCGTTTACGAACACACCGGCATTGTGCTATAAAAACCATCACAATGCACTCGCAAACACACAACCCCAATCCCGCATCAAAGATTATCCCGACAGATCAATGGCAGGCATGGCGCAAAGGCATCGCGGATGCAGGCGACACATTGGCTGTAATCACAGGAACCTTCGCCCTGCTGCACCCCGGCAACCTGGCCGCCATCCAAGAAGCGGCGCGTCAGGCCAGTCATGTATGCATCGTCATCCATCCGGACAATCCGGTGGCGGCAATGCCCAGCTTGGCAGTGCGCCTTGAAATGGCGGCCGGTTTGCGCGCGGTTTCCATGGTCACAACGTGTTCGCCAGGTGATGCCGACACGGCTTTTGCCCGGTTACGTCCCTTTACGCTCGTGGATTGTCTCATGCAAAAGACACCCGGCGCCATTGCCACGTTGGCAATCGCCACAGCGGCACGCAAGCTGGCTGACCGTGTCGTTGACTTGGCGCCGGTCACAGGTTGTTTTACAGCCGATATTCAGAAGGCCATCAAAGACGGCCGGACGCCTATATCGGTTCCGGCGGCCGTCATGGCTCCCCAGCCTAACCGTCATGACCTGGATCGTTTTCTGAATGCCAGCCCGGACGGCCGGCCCGCCATTGCGGGCAGGCCTTTGGTAACGGTCAACGGATGTTTTGACGTGTTGCATCTCGGGCACATGCGCCTGCTGACCCAGGCGAGAAATTGCGGCGCGCGGCTGTTGGTACTGGTCAATGATGACGATTCCGTGCGGACTTACAAAGGCGCCATGCGACCAATATTTCCCAGCCGGTTCCGATTGCACATGCTTAACGCGCTTGACGCCGTGGCAATGGCATATCCTTTTGCGGGCGATAATCCCTTGCCCTTACTGGCCACGATCCAACCCGATATTCATGTCAAGGGTGGATCTTTTGAAGAAACGCGCGTGCGCGAGGAAAAATGTTTAGTGGAAAGCTGGGGTGGGCAACTAAAGATTATCCCCCTGGTGGAGGGCTTCAGTACCTCAAAAGTCATCAGCCGGATGACTGGCAGATAGAGCGGACACGATGACAAACACGCTGACGCCCTACGCTAACCGCTCCACTTGCCTTCAACACCCCTCGTAAACAATGGCTGAAAAAACAGGATGGCTGCTCAGCTTGGCGCGCCCTTTCAGGCCGGCCAATTCGATCAGGAACGCAATCTCCACGATCTTACCGCCCAGTCGCTCGATTAGCCGAGCACAGGCCGCCGCCGTGCCGCCCGTAGCCAGGAGATCATCCACGATGAGGATCGTATCGCCCTTCTTCACGGCATCCACATGCACGCTGATGGTAGCCGAGCCGTATTCCAAGTCATAGGATTCGTCCAGGGTAGTGAACGGCAGTTTGCCTTTTTTGCGGATGGGAATAAACCCCACGCCCAGCTTCTGGGCGACCGCGGCACCGAAGATAAACCCGCGCGCGTCAATGGCCGCCACGGCTTTGGGCTTCTGCTTAGCATGCCGCTCACAGAGGACGGCAATGGACTGCTGGAACAACTTGGCGTCTGCCAGGATCGGAGTAATGTCGTAAAATAAAATTCCCGGCTTGGGAAAATCCGGCACTTCGCGAATGGCTTTCTTGAGCGCGTCACAATTCATGGCAATATTCTCCTGATGGGTTGTGGTTGTGGTATTATTCTACAAATCACCGTCCAAAGGAACAATCATTTTTATCGTCTCGTAAGCGACCAGCAAGCCGAACATGCCCGTAGCATAGGAAAGACTGCCGATCGGTTTCCGCGGCCGCCCTTTCACAAAGGTTTCCGGTTCGTCGACAATCGGCGGAATTGTATTGTGCGGCGACTCGATGGAATACACGCAGCGCACCCCGCATTCGACGCCAACCGTTTTGAGTTTCTTGCGGACAAACTTTGCCAGCGGACATACATCCGTCTCAGCAATATCGCCGACGCGGATTTTGGAGGGATCCAAGCGGGTGGCGGCGCCCATGCTGGCGACCACCTTCAAGCCGGCGCGCACGGCCGTCGCAATCAGCATAACTTTAGGTGCCACACTGTCAATGGCATCCACGACCACATCCAACGGTTGCGCCAGCAGGGCCGGAGCAGTTGTGCCATCCACGAACGCCTGGTACGCCTCCACCGTGCAGGCCGGATTGATATCCAGCACCCGGGCGCGGGCCACTTCGGCCTTGGGATGGTTCAGCGTGGATTCCAAAGCATAGAGCTGGCGGTTGAAATTGCTGGGGCGCACCACGTCACAATCCACAAGGCGCAGGTAACCGATGCCGGCACGCGCCAGAGCTTCCACGGCATACGATCCCACCGCGCCCAGCCCAAAGACCGCCACGCGCGCGTTTTTCAGTTTCTCCAATGCCGGGCGGCCGAGCAATTGTTCAATGCGACAGAATCGGTTCATGCAAAAACCAAGGCAAGATTCATACAGCGCCACAGAGGCGCGAAGGCGGGAAGATTATTCATCACCCGACGCGCACCTTCTTTGAGAGAGACGAAATCAAAGGCACCCAAACGCTCAACAGGCAAACTTGAGCGCCGTATCCGCAATCGCACCCGCAACGGCCCGTCCAGTTGCTGCCTGAATTTTGCACGAACATCAGTGTGCATGTCATATTTTTTCAATAAACACGGTGGGCCAGTTATTGCTTGCACTACTGGCCCTTTTAAACCAAAAGGTTATGAAGGCATCCGACAAAAACACGGATATACGCCGGAAGATACAGGCGCGCGAATCTTTTCCCGTGCCTGACAGATAAAATAACAATTATTATTTTAACAGCCCGCCAACGCTTTCCAGAGTCTTGCTTGCGCCTTGGCCAACGGTTTTGCCAACTTCCACGGCGCCTTTCCCTACCGCCACAGCGCCGCCGCCAATCCCCGACGCCGCACCACTTATTGCGCCACCGACCGCACCAAAAACTTTGGCAATGACTTCTTTCGGCGTTGCGCCATTCGATTCTTTGCCGATATCAACAAGGTGGATTGTGGGCAGAGGGATAGTGATATCTTGTCCAGCCATGCCGATGGTGCTGACGTTAATTGCACCACTTTCGATCAGGAAATCGTTAATCTGGACTTTCTTGGATTCCTTGGACGGTTTGGCGACCGACTCAGGTTGTTTCGCATTCGACTCGGCTGGCACCGCCTTGTCCTGGATCGCCCCAATGTTGCTGCCTTTCAGGCCGACCTCATAGGTAATTTCCGGCCCACTCACATGGATGCGGTCAATGACCAGCACACGCGCGAAGAGCGACGCCATTTTCACGTTAACCGCCACTTTCTGGACACGAATGGCCGAGGGCGTCTTGAAGCCTTCCGGATTACCAATGACCAGTCCATCCAATCCGAAATTGCCATTCATGAGATTAACAGTCACATTGTTAAGTGACATAGGCACGCCCAGCGCCTGTGGTCCGGCAATGTTAATGGTATTCTTGACAATTTGCCCCGCAAACATTACCAACACCACCAGCAGCACAGCCGCCACAATCACCACGCCAATTACAACTTTTAACAATCGTTTCATAGCCCGAAAACTCCTTATATCAATGTTTGGACCGGACCTTTCAAACAACTAACTACCAAGCTTGGACAAGCCGGTCACCTGGAAGGCATAATCCCGGCAAACAAACGTCTGGCATTGGCCAATGTCTGTTCAGCCACCCAGTCTAACTTTTTTTGCAGTATATCAGACACGCACGCGGCCACCAGCTTTAAATTCGCCGGCTCATTGACCGCCCCGTCCGCGCCGGCTGGCGGCAGATCGGGGCGGTCGGTTTCGATCAGCAGCCGATCAGACGACACTGCCGCTAAAGCCCGCCGAGCACGTTTATTACCGGGCAGCGTAATCGCACCGCTGAAAGAAATATACGCCCCCATTTCTTCCAGCGGCTTCACTAGCTCCGCAGACCCCGAATAGGAATGAATCAACCCGCCCCATCCGACCCCGCCCTCCTGGCTTAATATCTTCAGCAAACGTTCCCAGGCTTTGCGGCAATGCAGACTGACCGGCCGTTTCAGCCGGCGGGCCAGGCGCAACTGGGCGATAAACACGGCTTCCTGCTCCTCGTCGGCGCGGGGGGTCACGGCATGATCAATCCCGATCTCGCCTACGCCCGAGGGTTGACCCGACAAAAAACGCTCCAATATCTCCAACCAGTCATCCGTGCGTCCATCCATATACCAGGGATGAATACCGAAGGAGGGCACGATTTGCGGATGGGCCTGCGCAATGGCCAGGACGGCATCCCAGTTGCGTTCATGACACCCGCAGCACAGCATGCGCCGGACGCCCGCCTGTTCTGCCCGGCTCAGCAAATCGGGCAAGCGGCCGGCCAGGCGTTCATCCTGTAAGTGGCAATGGGCGTCAAATAATTGCATAGAGCCTCAACGCACATCGCGGCATAGTGCTCCATATTGTTCGGATTTCTATCCGTGTTCTTGGTTCAGTGTTCATTCGACATGCCGACTATGCAACGCCATCGAGTACCGCGCCCTGTGTCTTCAACCGTGTGCGCAACACGGCCACGTCAAGCTGGCGTGGGTCGGGAATCTGTTCGACGGCGAGCAAGCCGGCGACAGTCCCGGCAGCCTGACCGGTGGCCAAGCAGGTACCCATAACACGGCACGAGCCGTTTGCGGAACGCGTCGATGACAGACAGCGCCCAGCAACCAGCAGGTTGCGCAATCCACATGGAATCAGGCATCCGAACGGGATGTCGTAGGATCCGCCGCCGCACACCGGAATGCGCGTCTGCGCTGTGCCGGAACTGTGGATATCGATATGGTGTGCACCGCGCGCAATGCCGTCGTCACACCTGCGCGCCTCACGCACCGCGGCGTCGCTGAGCACGGCCTCACCGCGGATCCGGCGCGTCTCGCGTATACCAACGTTATAGGCTGTATCGGCCAGCACGGCATCGGCAAAGCCGGGCACGCTGGCTCTCAAGAAGGCAACGCCTTTCTCAACCTGGCACGCCAGCTCAGGCAGAACCGCACTCAAAGCAGTGTTGTCGGTGGCGTCGATCCCAGCTATTCGCGTCATGTTCAGTCCAACTTCACATCGCACCAACGAGGTTGGCCACATAAACACGGCCGTGCATGGAGCCACGGCACCGACGGCAATAGCCTCACCGAGCACATGGCCCTTGGCGCTAAGCGGCACGAACGGCAGACCCGCATTGTACAATGCGCGCGCGCACTCGGCCGGGGACTTGTTAATCACCGGGCTTTCCGCGAGCATGAACTCCTCAGGATGGTCGCGAATAAACGTCATGAGTGTTGGCATGTCCACGTTGCCAACACGAAAGGTAAGACTTACCGGCTGCAGGACGTCGGCCTCCGGCTGTTCGTATTCGGCCCCGGCCAACACGGCCAAGGCACCGTCGCCACTGGTATCCACGAACACATCCGCTGCGAGTTGCACACGCCCCTGACGCTGGACTACGTCAATTGTCGTGACACATCGATCGCGGACCACGGCGCCGTG
>CAYYBV010000057.1:0-1633 GCA_964469675.1 uncultured Verrucomicrobiota bacterium | reverse complement strand
GACACGTCGGCAGGCGAGTTCCGCAACAATGGCCAGACGCATGGCGACCGGATCGATGCATACGCCCCAGTTCAGCCGCCAGTCGAACAGTGGACCAATGTAGCCGCCGCGGCGGCGGCAACCCTGGAACAGCGCCTGCGCCGGCCCACCCACCAGCCACTCGCCACGTGCGTTGAGACACCCATCCACGGGAAGTCCGCTGACCAGTTCGCCGCCTGGGAACGGGTGCGCTTCGATAAGGGTGACGTTCGCACCGTTATCCGCGGCGGCACATGCCGCGGCGACACCAGCGGGGCCACTGCCGACAACAATGACGTCTGCACTTTTGGTCATGCGTTGGCTCAAATGTGATAGTCCACCAAAGTGTTTCGGCTCACTTGCCAGCGCATATTCGGCATGGCTTACCCAAGCTCCCGTTTCACAATCTCGGACAGGGATTCGGCCAGGCGCTCGGTCAGGGCCGGATCCATGCTTTCCACCATGACCCGGCAAATGGACTGCGTGCCGGAATACCGCACCAGCACACGCCCGGAATTGCCCAGTTCCATCTCAGCTTTCCGGATGGCCGCCTGCAGGGACGGGATGGAATCAACCGGAGGCTTACGGGACACATTCACGTTGATCAGGCGCTGCGGCGCAACCTGCATGATCGCGGCCAGCTTGGAGAGTGGTTGACCGGAATCTTGCAGAATGGCGAGCAATTGAAGCGCCGAAATAATACCATCTCCCGTAGTTTGCCGATTCAGGAAAATAATATGCCCGGACTCTTCGCCCCCCAATACCGCACCCCGCTCACGCATCATTTTAAGCACATACCGGTCGCCAACATCACTCGCCGCTGTCTGGATCTCGAGCCGGCGCATAGCCTCGTAAAAGCCGAAGTTGCTCATGGGCGTACTGATAACAAGATTATTATTCAATAGCCCGCGCGCTTTCATGAAATTAGCGCATATGGCCATAAGATGATCACCGGTTAACCGGCAACCTTTCTCGTCAATGGTGATCAAGCGATCGCCATCACCATCAAAAGCCAACCCCGCGTGAGCACCGGATTTCACAACTTCCGCCATGAGCGCCTCAGGATACAGGGCGCCACAGCGGTCGTTAATGTTCAGGCCATTGGGGCGATCATTAAGTGTAATCACTTCCGCGCCCAGCTCTGAAAAAATAATGGGGGCCACCTTGTATGTGGCGCCGTTGGCGCAATCGAGCACGAGCCGCATTCCATTCAGGGTTAAGTGGTCCGGAAACGTGTTTTTGCAAAACACGATA
Organism: uncultured Verrucomicrobiota bacterium; assembly: GCA_964469675.1. Taxonomy (GTDB): domain Bacteria; phylum Verrucomicrobiota; class Kiritimatiellia; order JAAZAB01; family JAAZAB01; genus VSJD01. The sequence goes on along the minus strand of CAYYBV010000057.1, from coordinate 361 downwards.
TACCGCCCGATAGCATCATCGATACGGAACGCCTTGCCGATTTCGCTTGCCGTGGGGCGAATATCCTTGATGCGCGCAGTGGTTACCAGGCTTTCAATCTCATCTTCAACTGCATCCGAAACCTTGAACCCGTCACGTGAAAATATTTTAATGCCATTGTCCTGATAAGGATTATGCGAAGCCGATATGACCATACCCGCATCGGCACGCATGCTGTGCGTAATGAAGGCGATGCCAGGGGTCGGCATGGGGCCCACCAAAAGCACATCCACGCCCATCGAGCAGATGCCAGCCGTCCAGGCGTTTTCGATCATATAACCGCTGACGCGCGTATCCTTGCCGATGACTATGCGATGACGGT
>CAYYBV010000056.1:9130-10335 GCA_964469675.1 uncultured Verrucomicrobiota bacterium | reverse complement strand
CTTCGGCCGGATAATCTTACGGGGCATCGTTTTCGATCTCCTGCTCTTCCCGGGATTGTCCCGGAACGAACGATGAAGCTAAGGCGCGCGGTCCGCCGCGGCGCCTTCGGCTCCTGGTTCGGCTTGCTTTTTTTCTGCGCGGCACGGGGGCATGATCAAATCCGAATCATCATGTTCATGGGGAACGGAGACGCCACTCACGCCAAGTCCGACACGGCGCCCTCGCCCATATGCTGCGTCGCCGGTCGGTCCACCGCAGACCCTCCATTCCCGGCTCCGCTCTTTACCGTCACCGTGGCCGCAGATATCAGTCGTGTTCTTGACCGTTCTGTAGAGGCGTTGGAGTAGATCGCGGGCCGGCACGACATCACCGTAGCGAAGTCCGAGCCGACGCAGGGTGTCGAGATCCTTCTTGTCATCCCGCAGTCCCATGCTCTTGCCGCCGATGCACAGGTTCGAAGCCGCGTGGTAGCTGCTGCAAGGCGGGCACACCATGCAAGGCCCGTGGATCAGTTCGACCATAATGTTCGGGTTGCGCTGCATCGCGTATATGCACTCGAACAGGTTGTCCTCCTGGATGGGCGCGAGCGTCTCGCCGGAGCGACCGGCGTGGAAGCAGGTCATGCAAAGCAGGTGATGAGGACGGATTCTGAGACGATTGGCCAGGCAACAGGCGTTGGCAGACTCCTTTTTGACCGTTTCCTTCTCATCCGGCGTCCGCCCGGGGATAATCGAGCCGATGCCCAGAGCAACGCCGCGCTCATAGTTTTCGCTGTCGGCGAAGCGGCACCGGGGCCAACCGGGCGCCTCGGCTTCGGGATACCCGCAGATGCCCCGGTTGGTTGGGATAGCGTCGAGGATGCTGCCGAAGAAGTCGATGGCGGGCAGCGTACTGCCTGGCACCGCGCCGATACGCTGAAGGACGGTCAGATCCCGCAGGTCGTTATACATCTCCCCTTCGGGAGTGTCGTACTCACGGCCCGGGTTCTGGTAGTGGAAGACCGTGTCCGTATTGCATCGCGCCGTCAGCGGAACGATCGGGTTGGCTCTCACGGCGGCTTGGATCTCATTCAGGCGCGACTCGTGGTAGTAGGCTTCGGCCTCGCTCCGACGCCCCTGGCGGCAGACCAGACAAAGCATCTGATACGGGCGGATGTCAATCGAACGAAACTCCTTCATACTCGCTGAATCCTTTCTCGGTGACA
>CAYYBV010000056.1:8174-9120 GCA_964469675.1 uncultured Verrucomicrobiota bacterium | reverse complement strand
TCCGACCGAGGCAACGAGCATCATGGCTGGAATGATCAGGCTAATCCATTGCCTTCCGACGTCGTTCGCGCCCATATATTCTGATCGCCACACGCCGAGGAAGTAGCGGCATAGCGCTCGACCCGCTGGTTCGGCTTTTATTATTTCTTAATTGCAGATCCACGCAAGTCGTTATTCTTTATTTTAAGGGCTGAGCATACGGCTTCCCCGGTGAAGGCGATTGTTGGCCGCTCATTCGATCTTGTCATGCTTCTGGATATTGTGCTTCCCGCACAGCAGTTGGATATTTTCCGGCGTGTTTGAGGATCCACCCTTCGAGTACGGAATGATGTGGTCGAAATGAAGGTCCTGTGTGGCTCCACACTGGATACACTTGCCGCCATCCCGCTTCCAGACTTCGAGCTTCACCGATGTGGGAATGATTCTCCTGGAGTGCGACTGTTTCGGCACGGGAATGTTGAAATCGTCTTCCCCTTCAACGGCGGTTAGCTTGAACTTGAAGACGTTGCGGCCGTGGGCCGGCTCGGTCCATGAGTCAATCAGGTGGAAGACCCCGTTGTAGGACCATATGCCCTGTTTGATCTTCTCGTACACGCGGACGCGTTCCGGCGGTCTCTTCCCAGCCTTGAACTCTTGAGCCGCACGGTGGAACTTTCCGTTCTCCGTAGGATTGCCGTTCTCGCTCGTTTCTGGCTGATCCACTGTCTTTGGATTAGGATTTTCGTACGAGGTTGGGACATCATGCCCTTCGTAAATCAGGGTTGCTCCGTCGTCTTCGATCTTGTCGGCGTACGGCGATCCGGGTCGCACGGACATCAAGATGACGGAGTGATTATCGCGCAGCTCGAAATTCATACCACGCTGGAGACTCACGCCCTCGCGCCTGCACATCTCAAGGTAAGGTATGATTTCGTTCGCCATATTCTTCTCGGCCGAACGGGCCGAC
>CAYYBV010000056.1:0-8164 GCA_964469675.1 uncultured Verrucomicrobiota bacterium | reverse complement strand
CAGCGGCGCCGCCGAAGGGAACGCAGGTCCCGCAGGCGGTGTCCGCTGCATGCGGTTGTTGGCCGCGCGCTGCGCGCCGGCCACAACCGCATGGGAATGCGGCGCCCGTTGGCAAGGCGCGCAGCGCCGTGCCAACAGTGTTATTGAGCCTACTTCGCGCAGAGGACGGCCCCCTACGCAACAAAGAAATGGTATGGCCATGCGCGGCAACAGTCAAGGGTTAGATGCTTGCATATCAAGCATGTTTCAATATGCCACGTTTTGCGCTTGCTGCCCAAGCAGGCTTTGTGCTAAATGCGGAAGCTATCTTCTTAAAATGCGGTTTGGTAATACCTTGATTTTGCATCGCATTAGTTTGCCACAGATGCGAGGCGCGAAGGGCGCCGCTGGATAAGCATACGGCAAGCCCTTTGCAACGAAGCAGATGCGGTAAAATCATGCGACCGTTTTTTCCGGCTTGCCCTCCATAGCCCTTGGCGAAGGAGGGCGAACATCAGCGTTTTTGTAGAATGCCTTCATAACCCGTTGGGTTAAAAGGAAAAGTGGTGCAAAAAATAAATTGCACGCCGTGTTTATTGACAAAATATGACAATAACGCTGATGTTCGTGCAAAATTGAGGTGTTAAAAATTGCTGCCATCCACGGAGGTGTTTTATGGCCAAGATTGGTATTATCGGCGGATCGGGCATTGATGATAATTTGCATCTGACCCAGGTAAGCCGTACCAAGCTGCATACGCCCTACGGCGCCACTTCAGATCTGATGATCACGGGCAAGTTGCAGGGGGTGGATATCGTCGCCCTGCCGCGGCATGGTGCCGGTCACAGAATCATGCCGTCATTGGTCAATTATAGGGCGAATATCTGGGCCCTGCGGGAACTTGGGGTTACCCACGTCATTGCCACCACCGCCTGCGGCAGCCTGCGCGAGGAAATCGAACCCGGCCACCTGGTGTTTGTTGACCAGTTCATTGACCGCACCACGCGCCGCGCCCAGACATTTTACGAGGGTACGAGCATCTGTCATATCCCGATGGCGGAGCCGTTCTGTCCCCGGCTGCGCAAGCTGCTGTCACAAGTCGCTACAAAGCTCAAGATCCCGCACCACGATCGCGGCACGGTGGTGACGATCGAGGGCCCCCGTTTTTCAACCCAGGCCGAAAGCCGCATGTTTCAGATGTGGGGTGGGGACGTGATCAACATGAGCACGGTGCCGGAGGTGGTCCTGGCCCGGGAAGCCGGCCTCTGTTATGCGGCGATTGCCATGAGCACGGATTACGATTCATGGCACGCAAGCAAGGAGGCGGTCAGTATTGCGATGGTTATGCAAACCATGGCCCGCAACGCGGAACAGGTTAATCGGATATTGCCGGCGGCCATTGCCGGAATCACGGATGACCATTGCCTGTGCCGGGAAGCCATCAAGACGGCGTTGATCTGATGTATGCCGCTGAGTCAAATGATTCAGCAATGCGAGGAATGTCATGCCAATTTATGAATATGCGTGCGGGAAATGCCGGAAAAATTTCGAGTATCTTCAGCGCGCGGCCGGGGATGTGCCGACGCAATGTCCACATTGCGCCGGCAGACAGCTGAAGAAAATTTTATCGGGTTTCAGCGTGGCGGTGCCGACGGCTCGGCCGGTGCCGGCGAGTGGTCGGCAGCACGAGCCCTCGGCCGCCTGCGCCTCATGTTCCCACGCGGGCTGCCCCCACAGTGGCCACTAGCAATGCTCCAATTCCTCCAGATCAGTAACCTGGCCCTGGTTGACAAGCTCAGCGTGGAATTCGCGCCCGGGCTGAATGTAATTACCGGGGAAACGGGCGCCGGCAAGTCCATGATCATTGGCGCCCTGAACCTGCTCTTGGGCGAACGGGCCGATAAAACGCTCCTGCGCAAAGGTGCGGACCAGTGTGTTGTAGAGGCTGTCTTCCAAATGACCTGCCCCGGCGAGCTTGGTTCGCTGCTGCAGGCAAGTGGGATCGAGCGCAGTGTCGATGATCGACTCATCGTTAAGCGCGTATTGACCGCTTCCGGGGCCGGCCGGCAATTTATCAATAATAGCCCCGTTACGCTCCAGGTGCTGAAACGTGTCGGGGAACTGCTGGTGGATATGCACGGGCCCCATGACCACCAATCCCTGCTGTGCGCCGATTTCCAGTTGAATGTCCTGGATGCCTTTGGCCGGCTCGAAAAGGAACTTGCCGCCTACCGTGAGGAGCATGCTTGCCAACAGGCTTTGCTCGCCCGGCGCCAGGCACTGTCTGCCGGGGAAGCGGACGTGGCGCGCCAGGTGGACCTGCTTGCTTTCCAGGTCAGGGAGCTGGAGACCGCCGCCTTGCGCGAGGACGAGGAAGCGGAAATTATCCGTGAACAGAAAGTGCTTGGCAATGCCCAGGCCATTTTGCAATTGGCCGAGGAAATTCGCCAGGTGTTGACCGAGGCCGAGGAGAGCGCCTTTAATCGCCTGGCCGCGGCGCAACAAGCCCTTGATAAACTGGCCGCGTTGGCTCCGGCCGCGGCCGGGTGGAAAAGCGAGGCGCGGACCCTGGCGGCGCAAATTCAGGAACTATCGGCCGGTGTCGGTGCATTATCCGGTAATATTGAAGGCGATCCTGGTCGCCTGCAATGGCTGGATGATCGTTTGGCGGTCTATCAAAAGCTTAAACGGAAATATGGCGCCTCGGTGGCCGACTTGTTGAAGCTCTCCGAACAGACCCGGGCGCGGTTGCGCGATCTGCAGACGCGGGATGAGCAGTTAAGCAAGCTGGATGCCGAGTTGAATGCCGGACGCCAGCGGCTGGAAGCGCTGGGCCAGGCGCTCAGCCGCAAGCGTGAGCCGGCGTCCCGGCGTTTGGTAAAAGCCATAACTGCGGAATTGCAGGGACTGGGATTCGAGAAAGCGGTATTTGCCATTGCCTTGAGCCCCATTGCGCCGCGCGCTGACGGGATGGATGCCTTGGACTTCACCTTTGCGCCCAATCCGGGTGAGCCCCAGCGTCCCTTAAGGATGATCGCGTCCAGCGGTGAAATGTCGCGCGTCATGCTGGCGGTCAAGACCGTGCTGGCGGAGCATGATCGGGTCCCGGTGCTGGTATTTGATGAAATTGACGCCAATGTCGGCGGTAAAACCGCCCGCCGTGTAGGGGCGAAACTGGCGGAAGTGGCTTGCCGTCGCCAGGTTCTCTGCATTACACATCTGCCCCAGGTGGCTGTGCATGGCAATGTCCAGTTCGCCGTTGAAAAACAGGAGCAGAGCGGGCGTACGGTGGCGCGGATGATTAAGCTTGACGACCACTCCCGAATTGAGGAAATTGCAAGGATGTTGGGTGGCCGCGATGCCACGCGTGTGACACTGGATCATGCCCGCGAGCTGTTGGCCAACGCTTTGAAAGCTGTTAAAGTAAGCCAAAAGGAAAGGAAATAAAATCATGGCGGAAGGGCAATCCAAATTGGCGCTGTTAGGCGGGCCGAAGGCCGTAACTCAAAAACCCCGCGATATGTTTACTTGGCCGATTGTCACCAGGGAGGATGAGAAAGCGGTGCTGGAAGTTTTGCATGCCCGATCCATGTCGGGCAACCTTGTGACAAAGGAATTTGAGAAAGAATTTGCGGCTTGGCAGGGTGTCAAATACGCCTTGGGCTATTCCAGCGGGACGGCATCTTTGCACGCGGCCATGTTCGGCTGCAAGGTGGGGGTGGGCGATGAAATCATTTGCCAGAGTTTAACCTATTGGGCGTCATGCCTGCAGGTTTTTTCGCTGGGCGCCACGGTTGTGTTTGCCGATGTGGATCCCCAAACCCTGTGCCTGGACCCCAAAGATGTTGAGCGCCGTATTACCCCGCGCACCAAGGCCATCATGGTTGTCCATTATTGCGGCTATCCGGCGGACATGGATGCGATCATGACTATTGCCCGTAATCATAAAATCAAGGTCATCGAGGATGTCTCGCACGCGCATGGCGGGCTTTATAAGGGCCGGCGTGTTGGTACGCTCGGCGATGTGGCCGGATATTCCCTGATGAGTTTTAAATCGCTGGCCATTGGCGAGGCGGGGATCCTGACGACCAATGACCCGGAAATACACGATCGCGCCCTGGCCTTTGGGCTTTACGAACGCTATGATGCCGGCGCCATCCAGACGGAAGCGCTCAAGCCGTTTGTTGGGTTGCCCCTGGGCGGCTACAAATATCGTATGCACCAGATGAGCGCCGCCATGGGGCGCGTGCAATTGAAATATTACGATGCGCGCATGGCCGAAATCGATCGATCCATGAATTTATTCTGGGATCTGCTGGAGGGCGTTCCCGGCATTAAGCCGCTGCGCCCGCCGAAAAATTCGGGGAGCACCATGGGCGGTTGGTATGCCGCGCGTGGTTTTTACAACAAGGAAGAATTGGGCGGGCTATCGTTGCGGCGGTTTACCGAGGCAGTCAAGGCCGAAGGCGGTATCTGCACGCCGGGCTGCAATGCGCCCCTGCATTTGCACGCGCTCTTGAATACCTGCGATGTGTATGGCCATGGCAAGCCAACGCGCATTGCCAATTCGGACCGTGATTTGCGCCAGCCGCGCGGTTCCCTGCCGGTTACGGAACAGGCCGGCAACCGTGTATACGCCATTCCATGGTTCAAGCATTATCGCCCGAATTATATTAAACAGCAGGCGAACGCCTATAAGAAGGTTGTTCGTCACTACAAGGAGCTGCTCAAGGACGATACCGGCAGTGATGTTGTTGAAAACGCCTACCACCTGTCCCAGCGGTGAAAAGCCGGATGCCGGCGTCAGCCTTGGATAGCGATGCCGGTGGTGAATCGTGGTTTTCGGGCGCGCGGCACCGCCGCATTCGGCGGCGAAATTCAAAACTGCCAGCTTTCATGGCATGCGATCTGCCCCAATGGCAGGCGGCTCTTGGCATGGGGCGTATCGGCCGGATAGCCAAGGGTCATCAGCTCTACGACCCTTGCCGCTGGCGGAATCCCGAGGATAGCTTTGACTTGGTCCTCGTAAAAAGAGCCTACCCAGCAGGTGCCCAGTCCCTCTGCCACGGCTTGGAGCGCCATGTGTTCCATGGCGATAGTCACATCAATCGGGTAGGAGAGCTGCCCGCAACGCATGGTGTAATCCGTAATTGCGCTGCAACCGGCGATAACTAAAGGCGCATCGCCGACGAAGGTTTGGTTGTTGGCCGCCGCACACAGCTTTTTGCGGGTATCTGCCGCCTGCACAATGATAAACCGCCATTCCTGCATGTTCTTTGCCGAAGGCGCCAGCCGTGCGGCTTGCAGGATCGTCTCGAGCTTTTCTTTTTCCACGGGGCGTTGCTGGTACATGCGCACCGAATAGCGTTGTTGGATTTGTTTGAGTAACGCCATGGCTAAACCTCCAGTAATTATTTTTTTGCAATGGGCAATGATTGGCCAATCACGCGGTTCTGCCGGTCGCCCGAGATTTTGCGTTCGCTGATGAACTCACCGCCGCAGCCTTGACGCCGGCGGGCCGGTTGGTAAATATGACCTTAACGCTGATGTTCGTGCAATAGTTTCAGTTAAAATATATCTTCCCAATGGTTGTTGAAAATTACCCGTCACTGAGGCACACTCTTTTGCCTGCTCACAATTAGTATATTCATATCGAAAGCTATGTGCGGGTCAATCCGGAAATGCATTCAACGCAATATTCGGCGGACATGCGGCCCCTTGAATTGCTGGCGCCCGCCGGCGGGCTGGAAGCGGGCTATGCCGCCATCCATTACGGGGCGAATGCTGTTTATCTTGGTCTGCCCCGCTTTTCTGCCCGGGCCGAGGCCGAAAATTTTTCATTTGAAGATGTGGCCGCGCTCACCGGCTATGCCCATTCACGTGAAATTCGGCGACGGGTGTATGTGGCGGTCAACACTTTGGTCCAGGAGCGCGAGCTGGATGAGCTGGCGGCAGCCATTGTCGCGGTTGCCGCGCTTGGTGTGGATGCGGTGATTGTGCAAGACCTGGGGGTGTATCGCATCCTCCATCGGCACTTTCCCGGATTGCGCCTGCATGCCAGTACCCAGATGGTAATTCATAACCGGTCGGGCGTGGAGCTGGCCCGTGAACTTGGATTTGCCCGGGTTACGCTGGCGCGTGAACTTACCTTGGAGGAATTAACCGATATCGCGGCTTTGCCGGGCATCGAAACCGAAGTCTTTATTCATGGGGCGTTATGTTACGCTTACAGCGGCCTGTGCCTGTATTCCTCGCACATGCTGGGGCGCAGTGGTAACCGCGGCCGTTGTGCCTATCTCTGCCGCGACCAGTATCGCCGGGAAGCCGAAGCTCAATTTGCCTTTTCCATGAAAGATCTGGCCTTGCCGGAGTTTGTGCCGCAACTCCGCCGCGCCGGTGTGACGGCCCTGAAAATCGAAGGCCGCATGAAAAGCCCGCTGTATGTTGCCGCGGTGGTGAATTATTACCGCCAATTGCTCGACGGCAAGCTTGCGGCGCCAAAGGCCGCCGATATCCAAACTATTTTCAGCCGGCCTTGGACAAACCTTTTTTTGACTAATCGCTGGAATCGGAGCGTGATCGATCCGGAATATGTCGGGCACCGTGGTTATCCCATAGGCCGGGTCGAAGAACTTGTGCGCTTGCGTTCCGGGGAGGTGCGCCTGCGGTTCCATTCATCCCAGCCGCTTGAGGTTCACGACGGGATCCAGCTGGATGTGCCCGGGTTGCCGCGGCCTTACGGGTTTGCCGTGGAGCGTTTACGCGTTCTGGATGGTGCCGCCGGTTCCGGAACGGGCCTGGTCTTTGAGGCCGCCGCCGGCGCGCTCGTTGAGGTCGCCTTGCCGGGCGATCATCCCGAGATCCCGGAAAATGCCGTGGTCTATTGCGCCTCCTCGCAGGAAATCAAGCGGCGTTATCGCTTCGAAAAACCGAAGAGCGGTCTGTTCCGGATCCGTTGCCCGGCGAATTTTGAGGTGCATATCGCGCCTGACAGGATTTGGGCCACGGCTGGCTTGGTCAGTATGCTATCGCTGCCATGCCCGGCGCATGATTTGCCGCGAACTTGTCCTGCTGAGAATGGGAGCGCCGGAGCGGTCATGGTGACAACCGATATCCCGGGGCAATTTCACGCGGCGCGCGATGCCGGTCAAATGCGCGTGGCTGTCGAACAGGCGTTTGGCAAGCTGGGCGCCACCCGGTTTGTGATGTCCCGGGTGACCGTGCATAATCCCATGGCATGCTTTGTTCCGGTTTCGATGCTCAACCAGTTGCGGCGGCAGATAACCGACCAGCTGGAAGCGCGCTACCAGGCGGCCTTGCAAGGCTGCATAACCCAAGTCAAGGCCGCATTCGCGCCCATGGCCCCCGCATCAACGGCAGTTGCATCGCAAGCCGTTGCCCAGTGGTGCTTGAAAACGGACCAGGGCGCGTGGCTTGATACCTTTGCGGGCGAGGACTGGCGGGACGTGGCGGAAATCGTGCTGGAAGTGCCGCCGGATGCGACTAACGCCTTTGATGTGACGCTGCAGCGCCTGTCCGCCAGCGTTGGTTTGGCGCGTCTGCGTTTGGCCTTGCCCGTGATCATGCGCCGGTGGGAATATGCCGCATTCCAAAAAACTGTCCGGCGCCTGATCGGCGCCGACTGGCGTCGCTGGCAGGCGGGCAATCTGGGCGCCTGGGGTTTACTCCGCGCCGTGGGCGCGGAAAGACAGGGATACGATCTCGATATATCGGTTGACTGGCCGATGTATGTGTTGAATCATTTGGGAGCGGAACAGGTGCTGGCGCTGGGTGCGTCGCGCCTGACGCTTTCGCCGGAGGATGACCGTGATAACCTGCGGCGCCTGTTGGCTGTGTTGGGCAACAAGGCAGCGGTAGTTGTTTATCAGGACACGCCGCTCATGATCTCGGAAGCCTGCGTGTTCCCCGCGGCGGGGCCTGCCCACCATAGCCTTGGCGACGGTGGGTGTGACCGGCATGGAACCTGCCGGCCAGGCGAACAGGTGTGGACGTCATCTTTTGGGGAGCAGGTGCGGGTAATCAACCGGCGTTGTCGCATGGTGGTTATCCATGAAAAACCGTTTTGTCTGTCCGCTTATATTCCGGAGTTGGTTGCGGCCGGGGCGCGGATTCTGCGGGCGGATTTTATGTGCCGGACGTATACGGGCGAACAGGTGCGCGCAAT
>CAYYBV010000055.1:4631-10349 GCA_964469675.1 uncultured Verrucomicrobiota bacterium | reverse complement strand
ATTCATTTTGCAGGATGATAAACGCGTTCATAATTATTTCAGCTGCTTTGTGACTATATACCCGGATAAGCCAATCTCCGTTTTTGGCATGGGTCATGGCCTTGATGGCGGGGTGTCCATTGATGGTCAGATCGCGCTTTGAAATTACCCTGCTGCCGAATTTGCGCGACATTTGTGCGGCGCATGTTTCAAACGGCCGTTCGGCCAATGCCTCTTGCATAAACAGGCCGGCATATAGCCATGGTGACACATTTACGGATCATCGCCGCCAGCCTTCCGGAATTTTTTGAGCTATGATTAAGCGACTGGTTGAAGATCAATCGCATCGGTTCCGCCGCTTTAGGTGTGTTTTTCGACTACCGGCACGATTTGCCGGGAAACGGTAAACAAGAGGTGCGCGGCGACACGATGCGCCGGCAGATTCAGCAGGTGTGCCAGCGCTTGGCGGTACAGGTTTAACTGTGGCCGGTAAGCGTCGGTATATTTGGCGATGATCTTTGGGTCGGTGGTCCGATTGCTTTTAAAATCGATGATTTCCGCCCCGGTGGGTGTGCCGTCATTGTTGCGCGTGATAACAACCCGGTCGAAAACACCGGACACCCAATTGTCGTCCAAAATAACGTCAAAACTTTTTTCACGCCACAATTCTACAAGGTCGGCCGGCTTGGCCAACGCTTTTTTTATCGCGGGATCCGCAAATACTTTTACAAATTGATCTTTAACGTCGCGCAGGACAATTTCTGGATAGGCATAGGCCGGCATCCAATGACGGATAATGTCGTCCGCGGTTGTGTTGTCACTCCATTCGATTTCGTGAAAAAGCTCGTGAATGGCCTGGCCGAAAGAAAGCACTTCCGGGCTGGCCGGATTGAAAAGCCAGGACGCCCGCATTGGGCCGATTTCGGTGGTGGATGGCTCGATTTTCTTCAAAGCTGGGCGCAAAATTTTGCAGGTCACCGCGGGCTTGTCCGGGATGCGCGGCGGCTGAACGCCGGGCTTGCCAGGCATTTCATTTTCAAACCAGCGGCGGTTGCCGGTCTCGTAGAGCAAATCAGCGGCGGCATCGCCGATCTTTTGCCGGTCTGGTTCCGCGCCGCCCAGTTGCTGTTGCAGGAAAGCGGCCATATTGAAATAATTCCGATCTTGGATCCGCGTGACGATATACAGCGCTTTTTTGGCACGGGTCATGGCGACATATAGCAGGCATAAATTATCCAGCGTTTCCAGGTCATCGGATGCGGCCAGGCTTTGCCGGAGTGTCGGGTCGCATTCGGCAGTTTTACGATCGAGCGCCGCAAGTAGCCATTCGGGCTGCTCGGCTCCGGCGTCCGGGCCGGTTAAAAAATCAATCCGCCCGGCGCTGTTCAAATGGGCGTTGTCATTCAGGTCGGGCAGGATTACCAGGTCAAACCCGAGCCCTTTGGACTGGTGAATGGTCATGATATGAACGCAACCCTTGGCGTCAGACGCCTCACGTGTGCCGTACTTTTCGGCGGTTTTGATAAACAATCCGATATTGCGTTCAAAACGGCGGTCAAATTGTCCGGCAATTTCCAGCATTTGCTGGAGGCGCAGCTTGCCGAATGCGTCGATTTTTCCGAGCCGGGCCGCCCATTCGTCGATAACTGCGCTAAAACCCTGTGCCGCAATTTGACTGAGCAGCATCAGGGGGAGCGATTCGACGGCGGTCTGGTTGTGCTTCAGCCAGTTGCCCAGCGGGCTCATCAGCAAATGCTGCCTGGCGAAATTATCCGCCGGATGCTCGGTGTAGCGCAGCAGGTCAAGCAGGAGGATAATGACCGGGTTGTCGCACAGCAATGTTTCGCCTTCGTAAGAAAAATTTAAGTCGTGCCAATCGTGGTCATGCCAATACTGTCGCAAATAATCTGCAATTCGCCGGCCGGTTTTGTTGGTGCGCACGAGGACGGCGGTGCTCAGCTCCCGTTCCGTCGGGCTGATATGCTTTAAAAGCCTGGCCAACAGTTCGAGCTGCTCCTCAATCTGGTGATGCCTGGCGCCTGTGACCAAAACCGGCTGGAGCAAAGCTGCATACCCTTCCACCGGTGCCTTTTCGCCGCAGGTGTGCTTGTTCCAGCTTGAATTCCATTTATTGATTATGGCCCTTGAAATGGCCGGTTTGGCCGGATCGGCCTGTGTTTCTGGCAAATTTGTGAATATCTGGTTGACCGTGTCAATTATCGGCTGGGCCGAACGCTGCGTTTTGTCCAGCGGCTCATTTTTTATTTTACGGCCATAGCGCTGCAGCACTTTGGCGAACAAATCAGGGTTGCCGCCGCGCCACCGGTAAATGGTCTGCTTGATATCGCCAACATAAAAAAAGCTGCGGCTGCCGCTATCGTCCTGCAGAACTTCGTCCGCCAGGTTGGCAAGCACCTGCCATTGCAGGTTGCTGGTGTCCTGAAATTCATCTAGCAGCCAATGGTTAATCTGGGCGTCCAGGCGGTAATCGATAAAAATACGGTCTTTGGGCGCATTTGGGCAACTGCTGATTACCGCGCCGCCGGAGGCAAAACCACGCGGCGAAAGAATCAGCTGCGCGTCCGTGAAAGTCATCCAGCCAGTTTGCAGCAGGGCCCGCTCGTATGCTTGCTCGTACATATCAATGATGTGAAAGATGCCGGCGGACCGCTGGCCCAGGCGGTCGAATTGCACGTGCAATATTTTGTGATACAAAGCGCGCAGCAGTTTGAGGACGTTTGCCGGCACACAATATTCCTTCCGGTAGTACGTGATTTTCAGGTTGGGCTGTCCGGATTCGGCAAAGTGCGGGATAAGCTGGCTGGGAATGGCGCCGTCCAGGAAAACCTGCGGGGTCCATACCGAATCATAATTGAAGTCCTGCAGGCTGCTTATTAATTTGGCCACGGCTGTCTGGATGCGTTTGTCCCAGCCGGGGATCACGGGTAGCGTTTGCAGGATTTGTTCGACTGACTGTGTGTCAATCATATCCGGCTTGTGGCGCCACCATGGTTTCGCTTTCCAGATGGCGTCGGCATCACCCCAGGGTTTGGCCGGCCGGCCTTGGGCGGTCATCATGATGTAAGCGTCCCGGTATGTGCTTAAAAAGGTGTTAAGCGCGTCGGCAAAAGTGTTCTTGCCCGCCCCGCAAGTGGCTTGCTTGAAGGCTTCTAAAAAAGCGTTGGTTTCGGACTTTTTAATTTGTTTGGAGCTGCAGATGGATAAAATAATGGCGGCGCGTAAAGCCTCGGCTTCGGCGCCGTCGCTGTCCATCAGCCGGAAATCGGTGTGGTTGAGGCCAAGCTCCAATGGAAAAGTTCGGACGATTGCGGCGATGAAGCCGTCCAGCGTGCCGATGTTCGCGCGGTGCAGGTTTTCAAGGAACCCGCGCAGCGCGACCAGGAATTGGCCGGGCGGCACATCGCCGCATTCCATGTACTGGCTCGAAAGTTGCGCGTGCCCGACGTCACGCGCTGCCCTGGTAAGGTAGCGCACGATGGAATCGAAGATTTCGCCGGCCGCTTTGCGCGAAAAAGTGAGGGCGCAAATCCGGTCAGGTGGAATACCGCGGGCGAGCAGGCCCATGTAGCGGTGGGCGAGCCGGAAAGTTTTTCCGGAACCGGCCGATGCGGAAATAGCCATGTTTTCAAATGCCGTCATTCGCGCCAATGTTCCTTAATAAAATCCGCGAGCCTGCCGCCATCAAAAGCTGAACGCATATCCTTGGTAAACAACGCTTCAAAATCGTCGTATTGCACGGAATCGGATGGCGGCCAGAAGACACCCTGCCGGATGAGCTTGATTATTTCTTCGGCAGTGTGGTAGGCCGCGTCCGCGATTTCCGGCGTGAAATTCTCCCACGGCACGATCGCCGTGCTGGAGATTGCCTCGGGCAAATTAAAGTAGCACGGCTCAATCGTTTGGCAAGCTTGGCCGAGGGTGTGACTGTGCAACATTTGCCAATAAAGCGGCAGCTGCAGGTTGTGCCAGCGCTCCTTTTTATCGTTAGGTAGCCGGCTGTAATCCGGTGTTTTGTCAAACGATTCTGCGGAGCGGCTCCGGCTGATATGCTGCTCGGCGGGGTTTTGGGCGCTGCCCGATGTTTTGTAGTCAATAATGCGCATTTTGCCGGACTGCCGGTTATGATCAATGCGGTCAAGCTTGCCGCGGACTTGCATGCCGGCGATGGTCAATTGGCAGGATAATTCGCAAGCCACGATTTCCCAGCCTTCGGCGGCCGAGCGGGCCTGGCATTCCGCGAACGCTTGAAGGCGCTGCATGGCGATCGTCTTGGCGTACAAAATCGGGAAGGACCGGTTGTCGCCATAAGTGTTCTGAAAATGCGCTTCGAGCATGCCGGCCAGGGCCTTGCGGATAAACGCTGCATCCGTGGAACGGCTGATTTTACGATTGCCGGCAAATTCCTCGAGGACCTTGTGCATCATTGTCCCAAAATCCAATGCGTCCATCTCCGCTTTTTCTGCGGTGCGTCTCATTTTCAGGATGTGTTTCAGGAAGAACCGGAAAGGGCAATCGAGATAATCCCGGAACTGCGTCACATGCAGCGTCCCAGGCAGGAGCGAGCCGGTGTGATCCGCCAAAGGCGCCGCCGGGTCCAGCTTGAAAGTGACGGCAAAGGGCGGTCGGCGGATTTGCTCCTCGGTTTCCCGGAAAATTAATTCCGCCCGGTCGGCTAACTGCCGGTCGGGGCACCGGAACAGCAGGCGCGAGGGTTTAAGCGGATCACCTTCCGGGCTGTTTTTGCCGGCGATCAAAACTACGCGGCCGTTTTGCCTGCGCCCGGCAATCATCAGGGCGAGCAGGTAGGCATCGCGTGCAAAGCGCGCATCGTTATTCCGTAAGCCCAGCGTTGCTTTAAATGAATCCGGCAGGAAAATGTCGTTTTTCCGGCTATCCGGCACATAGCCCTCGTTACAGCCGGTAATGATCATGCAAGGCGCATCATCCCAGGCCAGCTCCAACCAGCCGTTGAGATCAAGCGTTGCGCCTTCGCGGTGCCGCGGTATGGTAATATTTTCCAGGCGACTGACAATCAGTTGGTTTATCAGCGGGGCGGGGAAGGTGCCGGTAAATTGCCGGGCATAATTTATGTCGTTAACGCTTGAGGCTGCGGTCTTGAAATCATTGTCGGCGGCCGTATGGCCATCCAGCGTTTTATGCGCGAAGATGCATTCGAGGAATTTGCGCAGCGCGGCGTGCGGGGCACTACCGGCGGCCTCGGCTGATATTTCATTGGCAAATTTGAAGGCCGCCTTCAAATTTGCCAATTTATTGTCTTTTTGCAGCGTCGGGGCCGCGTCCGCCATGGTCTGCGGCAAGACCTTGTTTTGCAGCAGGTCAATCTCCGCCAGCAAGGCCGGGACGCTTATGCCGCACGCGGCCTGGAGGTGTGCCAGAACGTCTGCCTGGCGTAAAAATGCGGTCAGATTCGAGAAGGCGGTGTTTTCCGTAAACTGGCACCAGGCCTTGACCAAATGGTATAAATGATGGTCCTGCAGTGACCGGTCTGCCGGGTCGAAGGTAATGATTCCCGCGGATTTCAATTTATTTTGCAGGTACGGGATAACTGCGCGGTCGGGTACGCCGATGCAAATATCATTCAAGTCATATTCGTTGGATTGAATTAAATCGGTAACAACCTGTGCCTGGGCGTCCGGGCCGGCGACGATCTTGATGTTAGTGTCCGGCTCCGGAATCTCGATAAAATATTTCAGCCAT
>CAYYBV010000055.1:0-4621 GCA_964469675.1 uncultured Verrucomicrobiota bacterium | reverse complement strand
CAAAGGGCGGCCCCAGTCGTCAAAATGGTCCTGCAAGCCTCGGGGCGCCATGACCAGGATTTCAACGGCAATCTTCGTGGACAGCGCTTGGATGGCTTTCAGTGCCAGCAAGGAAGGGTCCGGCACGCAAGCCATGATGATTTTTTTGATCCCGTCCAGCCGGGGCGGGGCGGCGGCGTGGGCAAGCTTTACTGTGCACGGATCGTCAAATCCGGCAGTTTTTAAATTTGAAAGGTACATTTGTTCGAGCTTGCCCAAGTCGCGCCAGCGCAGTGGTTCCTGCAGTTCGGTAGCGTGTTTTTCAAGGACCGCGCCAATCGAGAGGCAGCCGTCAGAAATGTCTTCGCGCAATTGCTGGATGATCCGCGCCATGCCGAACGCCCATTGATGGTTGTTGGCGGGAATGCCGTGCGGAAACAGATCCGGGCAATCCGTCTTGCCCAGGTAGAGCAGGGTTTTGATCCATGTGCTTTGGACAAGCGTCGCGCCGGCGGTGTGCTGGATGTTTTCGCGTGCTTGAAGGAAAAACAGCGGGGTCACAATGCGCGCGTCAAGCAGCGCGGATTTGTTTGTGCGGCAGATAGCCGCCATTTTTTCGCGCAGCCGTCGACCGGCTTCTTTGGTGGGCACGACAATTAAAACGCCATCCAGTCGCACCAGCGGGGCAGGGGCGTCGTTCAAGATGAAGCGGGCGATTGTTTCGGTTATTGGTTGGTCCCATCCGGCAAAATGAATTTGTTTGGGCATGGCCAGGCTTCTCGGTGCGTTGCGGAAATCATCTGTTGCCAATTTCCAAAAACAATGCTGGCCCTGCGGCGCATCGGAAATCAAAGCCAGATTTGCCCTGCATGGAGGTTGGCAATCTGATTATTATCCACATACGCCGGCGGCATGCAAGATCACGATTAAAGCCGGGGTGTCAGTGGTTGTCCAACCGCCCGGGTTGCGCCTGGCAGTTGCCCGCTGTGACCGCAGGTCGAATCGCCACGATTAGCTTGCGTAAAATCAGCCGATCATCAGTTTGCGCCCTTGCCGGCGCAGTCCGGGCGTCCGGCTGAAGCGAAGGCGCTGCAAATTAGTTATATAATATACAGAGGTGCTTGCCAGATACAGGGTGTGAATGCCGGGGTGTATCGTGTCGTCGGGCCTAATTTGCGGTCGCTTGATTACTTGGCCCCGTGTTGCTTGAGGAAATCCACCATGTCCTGTTTGCCCGTGCTCATCGCATAGATCAGAGTGGTCCGGCCTTTTTTGTCCTTGGCGTTCAGGTCCGCGCCCTTTTCCACCAGGTACTTGACGATGTCCAGATGACCGTTGTCAATAGCCACGATCAGAGTGGTCCGGCCCAGCATATCCTGGCTGCTGTTCAGGTCCGCGCCCTTTTCCACCAGGTACTTGACGGTTTCCAGGCTGTTTTTGGCCGTGGCCCACATCAAAGGTGTCCAGTTATCTTTATCCTGGGTGTTCAGGTCCGCGCCCTTTTCCGCCAGGTACTTAACCGCGTCCAGTTTTCCCTGGGCCGCAACCTCAATCAGCGCCGTGCCGCCATCCTCATCCTTGGCGTTCAAGTCCGCGCCTTTGCTCAAAAGGTATTCCATAACCTTAAAATGGCCGCCGCCCGCTGCGCAGATCAGCGGCGTCCGGCCGTAGTCGTCCTTGACGTTGATCTCAATGCCTTTTTGTAAATAGTGTTTGACATCGGCAAGATTGCCTGCCGTTGCCGCCGCGTGAATGGTTTTGTGAGCCAGGGGCGGCTGGCGGCACCCTGTTGCCAAAACAACAAGCAAGCACATAAGCAGGCATGCGATTCCCATGGTTTGTCTCATCAGGTTATCCTTTCATTCTTGCGCGATGTTGTTGCCTGGCTTTTCGGGCGCGGCCGGTTGTTTTAAATAAGATATTTATTTAGGCTGTCGTTGTCAACTGCCAGCATGAAAACACGGGCAAACGCGCCGGGCGTCACGGACGCGCTCCTTGAATTGTGCCTGCACGTGATATGATTAGGATTGGCCGGGATGCCATGTATGCTCGGTGATTTACGTTTATGCGGCCCACATGAGCGGCCGCAAGGTTGATCTGGACAAAAACATGCCGGTGATGTATGAAATCCGCATGGTTATAAGGGTGGATTGGCAGGCGTGTTAACCAGCTGGACGAAGTGCGCACCATCAAAAGGAAGCGACAATATGAACCAAGACAGGCCGGTTGGTATTAGGGGGTGGAGGCGGCAAACGCAAGTCAGGCAAATATCATTGCTTGGATTGGCGCTGGCCACGGTTTGGGCGGCGACGGTGCAGGCGCAAACCAATGCTGCGCCGATCAAGCCGGTAGCGGCCGTTTTTCAAAGCGCTGATACCAATAGCGATGGACGGGTCAGCCTGGACGAGTTTGCCAGTTCCGTCGGGACTTCCACTTTCGCGCGCCTGGACCAGGATCGGGACGGCGTAATTACGCTGGCGGAATGGAAGACGGTGGACCATTCGCCGGAGGCTACCAAGCATTTTGAGGCCGTGGATAAAGATCGTAACGGCCGGATCAGCTACCCGGAATTTGCAGATGCGCTGAACAGCCGCAGCAACCTGCATGATTCGTTTAAATCGCTGGATCGCGACCGGGACAGCCATCTGGCGCCAGATGAGTTGACCGGGCGGCCCATGTTCCAGCTTTTGTCGGTGAATTTTTGAGAAATCATGCACCTAGCGCGCCTTAATCAGAAGTTTGGCATACCGAACCACATCCGTTTTGCGGAAGGCCATGGCCGCTTGGTCAAGGCCGTGCTGGAGCATGCCTCCGGCGCGCGCGCCGAGATCTACCTGCACGGTGCGCACCTTGCCGCCTGGCAGCCGGCGCAGGGCGGCGAAGTTATTTTTTTGAGCAGTGCCTCGCAATTCCAGGATGGCGCGCCCATCCGTGGCGGCATACCGGTAATTTTCCCGCAGTTCGGTGATGGTGCGCTACCCAAGCACGGCCTGGCCCGTCTTTGCGCCTGGCAGGTTGCGCGGACGGCGCTCGGTAAGGATGGCGTGGTGACAATTACCCTGCGGTTGGCAGATAATGTGCAAACGCGCGCACTCTGGCCGCACCAGTTTGGACTGCAACTGACCGTGTCGCTGGGGGCGGCGCTGGCCATCGAGGTCACTGTAAAAAATACGGGCACGGCGGCGTTCCCGTTCCAGGCGGCTTTGCATACCTACTTTCAGGTGGCCGATATCACGCAAACCGGATTGCTCGGCTTGCAGGGCGTGTTGTTTGAGGAAGGCCATAATGCCGGGCCGTTGGTCGAGACGCGTGCGGTAATCATGTTTGCACGGGAGACCGACCGGGTTTATGTCAATGCCCCCGATCGCGTTGTGCTGGATGACCGGGGCAACAAGCGCAAGATTACCATCAGCAAAAGCGGCATGAACGCCTATGTAGTCTGGAACCCGTGGATTGAAAAATCACAAAAAATGGACGATTTCGGTGATGATGAATATCGGCACATGGTTTGTGTTGAAACCGGCAATATCCGCAAGCCGGTGATGCTGGCGCCCGGTGCCCAATGGTCGGGCCGGACAACGTTTGTTTGTGAGAATGGTTGAATTTATTATCAATTTTTGCAGGTCATCATAGGGGAGGTACGGATGGAGGTTGCCGCTTGTTCTTTGCCGGACATGTTCCGCTCCAGTGTGCGCCGTTTTGCCAGCCAGCCGGCTGTTGTGTTTGAAGGCCGCACGCTTGATTTTGCCGCAGTGGACCGGATCAGCGACCGCGTGGCCGCCGCGCTGGCGCGGCGTGGCATTCGCCAGGGTGACCGCGTGGGGCTATATTGTATAAATTCCGATTGGTTCCCGCTGGCCTATTTCGGCATTCTCAAAGCCGGCGCGGTTGTTGTGCCGATCAATCTCCTGCTGAATCCTAAGGAAATTGCGTTCATTCTTAACGATGCCGGCGTGCGCGCCTTGTTTTACTATGGTGTTTTTGCTCCCGCGGTCAACGTCCTGCGGCCGTTAGTGCCGGACCTGTCTTTCTGTGTGTGCATCGGCACTCCGCCGGCAAGGACGGCGCCGGCGCCGGCGCCGGCGCCAGCGGAAATTGCCTGGGCTGAATTTGTCGCCTACCAAGGGCCGGTGCCGACGATTGCCTTCAAGCCGGAGGAAGATCTGGCCGCGATTTTGTACACTTCCGGAACAACAGGCCGGCCCAAGGGCGCCATGTTGACCCACCGCAACCTGGTGAGCAATATCCGGAGTACCTTGCAGGCCATGCACGTTCAGCCGGGAGAAGAGCGTTTCCTGGTGATCCTGCCGCTCTTCCATGCCTTTGCAACCATGGCGTGCATGTTCCTGCCACTCATGTCGGGCAGCACCATGGTGCCCCTCTCGCGCTTCGATCCGCTCCATGTGGCTAAAATGATTGCGGCCGAACGCATTACCCTGTTCATGGGCGTGCCCAGCATGTACGTGGCGCTCCTGCGCCTTCCGGACGCGGTTGTGCCAAATTTCGACACGCTGAAATTCTGCGTTTCCGGCGGCGCCGCCCTGCCGGTGGCGGTTATGCGCGAATTCGAGGCGCGTTTCGGTAAAAAAATTTATGAGGGCGATGGACCCACCGAGTGCTCGCCGGTCACGTGCGTCAACCC
>CAYYBV010000054.1:3002-10506 GCA_964469675.1 uncultured Verrucomicrobiota bacterium | reverse complement strand
TGTTGGTTTACCTGCAAGTCTTCCGCGGGCTACACATTGTTAAGGAATGCGCGCCGCTTAAAGTTCGGACGTCATTGCGTTCACGCTGGCGCGCAACCGCTTGTGCTTCCTATTTTGCCGATTTGGTTGCGCGGATTGCGCCGTTGTATGCGCCACACCCGGAACTATTCCGTTTGCTGGATGTGGCCCTTGATTATTTCACCGACCAGACCGCCCTTGAGCTCGGTCTGTTCTGGTTTGAATTAAAGCTGATGAAAATTATGGGGTTTTCACCGCAACTCAAGGAATGCCTGCGTTGCCATCATCCGTTGTGGGATGGCAATGCCTTTCCGGATGATCCGGTCCCGTGCGGCGCCGGTCAATTGGAGCCTGGCGCCCGGCGCCCGGCGGCCGTGTTTTCCTGTGTGCGCGGCGGTGTCCTTTGCCGGGCGTGCGCACCTTCGGCCGGTGCGGAGGCGCTGCCGATTATGCCGGATGTTCTGGGGTTGCTTCGTTTTTGGCAGTCATCACGTTCCTGGCGCACGGCGCAAAGCGCGGCGTGCACGAGTCGGCAGGCACTGGCGCTGGAGCGAATCCTTGGCCTTTTTATGCAGTACCATCTGGAGATTGGTAACCCGGCACGGGCTACGGCGCTGGCAATCCTGCGTTCGCGCCTCAGCCCTTGAAAATCATGAATTTCCGCAGGGCGAAATTGATCAGCGCCGCGACCACGCATTGTGAGCCGAAAGCCACAGTCGTGGTGAAGTGCCACTGGTTGATCAGCATACCCATCAGGAACGTGCCGAGGGTGATGGCGATGCCGGAAACGGCATAAAACATGGCCACTTCCGCCGTGCGGTGGACGCAGGCGCACAGTGTGGTGCGTTGGCAAAGTCCAAGCTTGCGCAAGGCCATATCTAACGGGGCATACCTCCGGCCAGATTCAAAGACCCAGAGGATGTTTAATAGGTAGGCGGTCAGGTTGGATAAGATAAAGGCCAGGGCGTTATTAATCATAGCGTTGCGGGCGCGGATGGTGTCGCTGATGGTGCCGGCCGATAAATGCAGCATTCGGACAATGATGTCCGTATCATTGAGCGCAGGGATGAGCAGCCAGGAGAGCAGGAAAAAAATGGTGATATGCACTGCTACTGCGCCCCCGCCGCAAATTGCGTACTTAATGAACTGCACCAAAGGCGACGCTTCGCGCTGGGCGAACTGCTTCCAGATGCCGGGCATAACCATCCTTTCGTAAGGGTCGGAACTATAATATGGCCGGCGCCCAAGCGCAATCCTTCTTTTGCTTAAAATTTTTACAATCTTAATTTTGCGTGTGATTTTATCGTCCGGCAACAACCGGGTTGCAAAGGATTTGCCGCATGCTTATACACATCCGCTCCGGCCTTGTTCGTTGCGTTTGATTTTGAGCGTGTATCGGAATTCAAGCTTGCCGTTTCTGTCGGGATTCTGTTGCTGCCAGCACGCATATCTTTCCGCGCCCATGTATTTGAGCATTATCTTTCGGTCGGTTTTACGCAGGTCAACCCATATCAGTCCATCCAGCACATAGCTGAAGGCAGGATCCAAGTTGAAGGCCAGTAAGCGTCCCCCTAACTTGATGTATTGTTTGAGCAAAATCGGGATGCCCTTATGATCGTGTTCGATGTCCTTGACCAGCGTGGCAATGTCCTCCATGCGGGTGACGGTGTTGCGGAACAGCCGCTGATCGCAATAGAGGATGTTTGTGACTGGTAGCGGCTTGCGTGGTTTTACCAGCCGGGCCATTTCAGCATCGAAATAATGGTGCTCAAGGAATCGGACCAGCAAATGCCTGGAAATGGCCTGATAGGCATTATTTATGCTGACCGTACCGAAAAAACCGGTGTAGCGGGGGTTCTGGTCTATATAGGCGCCAATGCCCTTCCATAAAAGGAAAAGAGGGTTATAGGTGCGCTGGTATTCAGGCCGTACGAAAGATC
The DNA here is from genome assembly GCA_964469675.1 of uncultured Verrucomicrobiota bacterium. Taxonomy (GTDB): domain Bacteria; phylum Verrucomicrobiota; class Kiritimatiellia; order JAAZAB01; family JAAZAB01; genus VSJD01. The sequence goes on along the minus strand of CAYYBV010000054.1, from coordinate 8,548 downwards.
GCCCCATCTCCAGTGCCGGGTTCAGGTGTTCCATCAGCCGCCGGTCATATTTGAACAGTGTGCTGGAATAAAGCCCGCGAATACCAGACTGCCGGACAATCGTATCCGCATGGCCAATGCGGTAGGCCCCTACCAATTCACGTCGGGGAATATGCCAGACAAACAGGTGCAGATAGGTGTGATCGAAGCGGTCGAGGTCCAGCGCCTGGCCACTCCCTTCATTTGCTTCGCGAAACGTCAGTTCGCGCAGCCGTCCGATTTCACGAAGCAAGCGGGGAATCTGTTCCACACGGGCGTAATAGACGGCGTATTCGTCGGTGTGCACCAGGTTGTGTTCCGGGGGCAGGGCCGCAACTTCCTTTGCCAGTGTGTCGGCCGGCATTGCCGCCGCCAATGTTTGGCAACGCTTTTTCCCGGTAAGCAGGCGGGTAAAACGGCGAAATGGCGTATCGAAAGGTTTGCCGCGATGAAACAGCATGCAAGTTCTCAATCGCAGGTAATCTACCAGCGCGCCGTCATCTGTGAATTGGTTGGATTTTTCGAATGGGATGGGGGCGCCGATATGGACCCGAATAATCGAGTGCCGTTTGTTTATAAACTCGCGCGGTAACAAGGCCGTGCGCAAGCGGGGGTGCACCATTCCGGCCAGCTGGAACAGCAGTCCATTGGTGCCTTCAAAGAAACAGGGTACAACGACTGCCTTGGTGTGCCTGGTTAGGCGTGCGATGTCCTTCGTCCAGGGCGGGTCCTGGATACGCCGCTTATGTAAATCCAGGTGCGCAACTTCTCCCGCGGGGAAGACGCCCAGGATACCCCCGCTGTGCAACCAGCGCAGGCATTTTCTCATGGGCTTGATATTCGCTGACCGGGAGTGTTTGTCGTTGAAGGGGTCCACGAGAATAAACAAGTCCCGCATTTCAGGAATTTGGCCAAGCATGTAATTGGCCATGATGCGGATGTCAGGCCGGGTTTGTCGGAGAATATCGGATAGGACAAGGCCCTCGATCATGCCAAATGGATGATTGGCCACCACAATGGCTGTGCCCATCTTGGGGATGTTCAGCAGGTCCTGCTTGTCAACGGCGTAATTAACGTCCATGACTTGCAGGACTTGGTGCGCGAACGATTCGTTGCCTGGTTGGCGGCGTGCCGCATCGTACACTCGTTTGAGCTGGTCAAATCGGATGCAATGTTCGACCAAACCCGCCAGCAACCTCTGCGTTTTTTGCTTCCAGTGCGATTCGGTCTGGTGATTCAATGAAACGGATGCCGAACCGCAATTTTTACGCATTCCATGCGCAACATTGCTGTTTATGCCTATATCCTGATTCCGTGACGGTTTCGCCGTCATGCCATATTTTCCGGATGATCAATTTTGGATTGCTATTATTACGGAGCTTGTGAAATCCGTGCCGGTTTTTTTTTGATGTTTTCAGTCACGGCCGCAATAAATCAAAGCATATTATACCTTTTCGACCTGTCAACGTCAGTTTGAACCTGCTTTGTTTCCCTTCTTTTGCCAATCTTGCATTTTAAGCGCCGCTTGCTAATCTTTATGGCCACATGCGCACACACGTGGCCATTCATTTGGAACAATGGTTTTTGGATTACGTCCGGCCTTTTACCAGCGGGACCACCGTGCCGGCCGTCTTGCGGTTCAAGCGTGACCATTGCCGGCGCGTGGCTGAAGATATGGCCGGCATTGCCCGTGACCTCGGCCTAGCGGAAGGCGAAATCAATACCGCGCGTATCCTGGGGTGGCTGCATGACGTGGGCCGGTTTCCGCAGTATGCCCGCTACCAGACCCTGCGCGACGATCAGTCCGTTAATCATGGCCAGATGGGCTTGCAGGTGCTGGATGGCGCCCGGGTGTTGGCGATTTGCGATCCGGCGGATAGGGAAATAATCCGGATGGGAACGGACTGTCATAATCGCCGAACGGTGTCAGATGACCTGGTCGGCGACGTGCGCCGCTTTGTGCTAATGATCCGCGACGCGGATAAGCTGGATATTATGCATACGCTTTACCAGATCTGGAAAAATGATGAGATCAAGTGCCATCCGGAATTGATCCTGGGTATTAACGTGGAAGGTTCCGTTAGCGCGTGTGTTCTGGCCGATATCCGCACGCGGCACTCCGTTGCTTACGCGCACATCAAGTCCCTGGCTGATTTTTTCGTGACAATGATTTCGTGGGTTTATGACCTCAATTACCGCCCCACTTACCAGCGGCTTGTCAGGCGGCACCTACTGGAAAAGGCGGCGGAAGCCCTTCCTCAGACGAAAGTTGTCCAGGCCGAGGTAGCGGCGGCCATTCAATATGTGCGCAAACGTTTGCGTTAATTGCAAAAATCTCGTTTTGCAAGAATTCAGGAACCAGGCGACATAATTCAGAATTTGCAAGATCTTTATCAGCAGCTAATTAAGTTTTGATTCTGGATTTTGACTTTTGAATTCTGGCTACGTTTGCAATTGGCGCGTCGGCAAATATCTTTACGCCTCGCCTCGGATCCAGGCCTTGATGTCGGGTGGCAGGCTGCCCACTTCCAGCAGCGTGCAGTTGATGCTGCCGGTTTCGCCTGGAATTATAACAGTGTCGCCGGGGCGATGGCCCGTGATGGCCTCCCCGACTTTGCAACGCGCGGAAAGGATGCCGCGCTCCTCATCGCTGTCCCATTCGCCCAAAATGTAGTATTTTGTTGTTTTGCCGTCCGCCTGACGCACCGTTACGCTGGTCCCCGGGCCCGCCACGCTGGTCGGGAACTGTTCGAAGTCCGTCGCCTTGACACTGGCCAGTTGGCTTTCCAGTTCGGCTTGCCGATGCAAAAGAATGCCCTGCGTTTCCTTGGCTGATTTGTATTCAAAATTTTCGCGCAGATCGCCGAAGCTGCGGGCTATGGCAATATCCTGGCTGTTTTTGGGGATATCCTGAGTGATGATCTTGGTCAAGAGTGCCTGGCGTTCCCGATAACTGCGTAGCGAGGTCAGCCGCGCGGTGGGTGGTGGGGCGGCCGGCGCCTCATCCTGCAAGGCTGCGCTTAGATCGGGGTAAAGCTTCAGGATGCGGGCCATGATTGCCCGGCGGTCAATCGCTGCCCAGGCGTTCGAATTTTTTAAACGCCGCATGAAATCGGTGCGCTGCCCAACGCTCATGGCGTCTAACGCCGTTTTCAGCCACTGTGGTTGTTCGAACAGAGCGCGCAGCTGGTGCTTGGCCTTCAGCCGTTCGCCGGTTGCCTCACGTGCTTCGAGCAGCGAGAGCGCTTCCATGGCCAGTTTGCCCTCCGTGCTGATGCCGCTGGCCTTGGCCATGTCGGCGTGCCGGCACAGCCAATAAACCATTTCACAACTGGCGCGATCGTTGCTGATCAGTGTGCGCATGGTTTGTGTGATCTGCGGCACTTGTCCGGCGGTTTGCAAGTATTCAATCATTTCCGCCAGCGCCGAAGAGGCTGTCTCCGGCAGAACACGCAAAAACAAAGCCAACGCTTTTTCGCCGCCAAGGGCGTGAACAAAGGCAAAAAAAGGTTGCAAGCGGCTGGCCGGCAAAGCGCGCAAGGTGTCGAGGAATATCGCATCCTGTAAAAATTGGGCGGTACAATCATTGATGTCCGGGAGGTGCCAGGTGATACCAATTTCGTGGCCCAGCATGATGGCCTGCGCCGCCTGTCCCCAATGGTGCTTGTTCGCGCCGCGGATTACAAATGCCAGCCGGTCTTCCACGGTTTCGCGCAGTTCTTTGCTCCAGGTATCGGTCGCCTTGGCCGTTTTCAGGTCTTCCACCAGATTGATGATGTGTTTGAAATCTCGTTCAGCGCCGAGCTTTTTCAGCCAGGCGGCGTCATAACTTTTTGCTTTTTCCAGCAGCCGCAAAGCATCAGTGCGTTTGGCGGGGAATTCCACGAGTGGGTTCTGCTTGAGCTGCTTGCGGGCGGCATCCCAGAAGTTTTTCCAGGCTTCGGTCGGCATTACGTGCCCAATCATCAACTCCTGAAGCTGCCCGACGCTCATTGGCCCGAAACTATGCAAGGCGCAGATGACAACGCCGGCGGGATCCTGGGCCAGCCATTCCGTGAAAGCCGGGCCGTCACGATGCCGGCGCGCCAGGATGTGATCGTTATCCAGTACGGTGAGTGCTTCGGCGGCATAGCCCAGGGAGAGGCGATGGGCTTTTTTCTTTTCAAAGTTTATCACGACCTGGTGGGCGTAATCATCCAGCTCCATAACTATGCCGAATCCCCAGGTCTTTTCGTAGCAGAGTGCCCCGGGGCGTAGTTGACGCAGGAGCACAAACCGGCGCAGACATTCCGTGGCCGGGTGGTTTTTGTTGAATCCGGCGTGGGGAATCAGCGCCAAGCTTGCCGGGTCCTTTTTAAAAAATGTAATGAGCTGTTTGGCGCAGGTCACGGCAAAAAGCGAGTCATCGCCATGCCATTTGGCCTGTGCATCCAGCAGGGCCAACAGCGCGGTTTCATCGCGCCGCTCGGCGAGTGTTTCAAACAACAGGTCGGCGCCGCTTTCCGCCCGGTCCGCTTGTCCGGTGGCGTGCAACTGGTTAAGGACGTCAATAAATTCGTGAATGGGTATGGCCGGGTTCTGGAGGTTGGCCGCCAGCCATTCTTCCTGGGCTTCGCTGTTTTTTTCCGGTGCATTTATTTGTGGTGTTTCCGGCATATGGTTCCTTGTGGTTAATCTGGTCGTTTGTAATATTGCGTTTGGCCTCGGGGCGAATGCTGGATGTGTATGCGGCGTTCGTTGGCGTGGTTTTGCCGGACGGCATATAAGCGCTTATAAGCACCGCCGCCAAAATCTGGCTCTCAGGCCAAATGAACACACGTGTTTTATAAAGTTTAGCAAACTTGCTTGTTTCAAGGCGTGATGAGTCTTGCGTGCATCTGTTTATCGATAGTCACCATTTTTTGCGAACCGGAATATTTTTGACCAGCAGCGCCTCCTTGATCTGCCGGATTGTGTAGTCACCGGTATGAATCATGCCGGCAATAATGGCGGCATCCGCGCACCCGGCAGTGAAAACCTCGGCCAGGTGATCGGGGGTTCCGGCGCCGCCGGAGGCGACGACCGGGATGCGGACTTGGGTGGCAATCATTCGTGTCAGGGTCAATTCGAACCCCTGCCGGGTGCCGTCCGCATCCACCGAGTTGACCACGATTTCGCCGGCGCCCAGATCTTGAGCGCGCCGCGCCCAGGCGAGCGCATCCAGGCCGGTGCGTTCGCGGAATCCGCGAATCGTAATTTCATAGCCGCTGGGAAAACGTTTATCACCGGGCATCTTGACCGGATCCATGCCCAGCACAATGCATTGCGATCCGAAATCCCTGGCGCCTTCGGCAATGAGATCAGGCTTCAGGACGGCCATCGAGTTCAGCGATATTTTTTCCGCGCCGGCCGCGAGAACCCGCGCCATGTCATCCCGGCTGTTAATCCCGCCGCCAACGGCAAAAGGAATGTGAATGCTGCGGGCCACGGCCGCAACCATTTTGATGTCGATAGGTCGGTGTTCGGCGGAGGCGGTGATGTCGTAAAAT
>CAYYBV010000054.1:0-2992 GCA_964469675.1 uncultured Verrucomicrobiota bacterium | reverse complement strand
TAGACTGCGGCCATTTCCACCGGGTCGCCCAGCTCGACGTTATTCTGGAACCGGACGCCCTTGGTCACCTTGCCGCCCCGGACGTCTAAGCAGGGAATAATACGTTTGGTCAGCATGATTCAATTTCCGCTTATGGGCGGTCAGCCGCCCAAAATTACGCGCGTGTTAGCCACGCATAGCAGGTTCCCGGTAAAAAGTTAACGTTAGGTCAAATGCCGATACGAGGCAAGATTTTTTGCTAACCTGAATGCAAAAGTCGTCAAATGGTTTTTTGACACCCTGGTTAGTATATGGTAATTTGTAATCCGTATTTTTTGCAACAATTTTGATAAAGGCATTGGGTGAATGCAGGCATTATGCAGATGAAAATCGAAAATGGTCTTTTTGACCACATGGTCGTTCAGCGGAACCGTAAAAATGTCAGTGAATCCTGCTTTTCCGGTGTATGCTCCGCACCCGGTCCCGTCCGGGCCACGGTGCGGTGTGGCAAGCGTGTGATCAAGGGCTTTGCATCCGTGCCGGTGGGGCAGTCGGCGCGTGGCAGGATGCAAGGGTGCCTCAAGGGTTTGCCGGCCGGCGGCCCATACGATATTGAACTCCGGGCCGGAAGTGCAAAACGCATTATCAAGGATGTTTTGGTGGGTGATGTCTGGTTGCTGGGTGGGCAATCCAATATGCAGGGCTGTGGTTTCTTGCCCAAGAAACGGCTCCCCATTGATCCGCAGGTGCGGGCTTTTTATATGGATGATCGCTGGGCGGTGGCCAAGGATCCCATCCACAACTTGTGGGCCTGCGTTGATCAAGTGCACATTGACCTGTGCGGCGGGGTTCGCCCGGTTAAGCGCCCGGCGGGGTGGGGTGCCTGTCCCGGGCCGGCCTTTGGTGTGGCGATGCGCCGCCGCACGGGTGTACCGCAGGGCCTGATCGCCTGCGCCCACGGCGGTACCAGCATGCACCAATGGGATCCCGGTCTCAAAAGTGATGCAGGCAAGAGCCTTTATGGTGCGATGTTTCGGAGGTTTGTAAAAAATGGACGGCGCGTTGCCGGAATGATCTGGTACCAGGGGTGTAGCGATGCCCATGTCCAGGGGGCCGCGCTTTACACCAGGCGCATGCGTAAATTTGTGTCTGCGTTGCGGCGTGATTGTGCCGACCAAAACCTCCCGGTGGTTATAGTTCAAATCGCGCGCGTCATCGGCTGGGGGCCGGAAGGGGATGCCCCTTGGAATTCAATCCAGGAACAACAACGGCGGTTGCCAGCGCTCATCCGTGTCCTGGCCACGGTGCCGGCTGTTGATTTACCACTTGATGACAACATTCATATCAGTGGCGAAGGCCAGAAGATCTTGGGTATCCGTCTGGCTCAAGCCATGCAGGCTTTGCGCCGGGACCGTAAGGCGGGGCCCTTGCCGATCAGTCTTAAAAAAGTGACATTGACCACCATACGCGGACATAGCGTGGCCGTCGCCGAGTTTGCGCACGTGGCAGGCAAACTGTGTGCGGGCAGCCGCCCAAGCGGTTTTGCGATAGTTAACCAGGACGGTAGTGTAAATCCTTTCGATATCCGGCTCGACGGTTCGCGTGCGTTTATCCATAGCGCTTATTCCGCGGAAACCATGGCCGAATCGGCCCTTCATTACGGTTATGGCCCGGATCCCTATTGCAATATTGTGGACGAAGTCGGCCGGGCGTTGCCCGTATTCGGCCCAGTGCGGCTGGGCGTTCCGCGGGCCATTACGAATTTTGTCCGTGAATTCCGGGTAAGCGCCTTGCAACCCTCGGCGGGTAAGCTTTACGAACTTGCATATCCGGCCGAGTTAGCATCACTTAATTTGGCCAAGCGCAAGTTTGCCGGCAATTTTTGCGATCTGCACCATGATTTTGAAAAACATGGCGCCCATGACGCGATGGTCTGGTTTGTCTGCCAATTTACCTGCCCGGAGACGATGCGGCTGGCACTAGTCCTTGGTTATGATGGTCCACTCAAGGTCTGGGTTGATGGTAATCAGCGGTTTCATGACCCCAATGGCGTCAACCCCGCAACCCCGGATAAGGCCAAAGTGCCGGTCACGGTTGCGGCGGGCAAGCACGAAGTTGTGCTTGCGTTGGGGACTAATTATGGCAAAGCATGGGGAATTTATCTGCGCTTCGAGCGGATGGATATCGCGCGGGCTCAGCGCCTCAAGGGGCTGGCAGACTTTAGTCTGCCGAAGCTAATGGATTAGGTCAAAAAAATTGCACAAGAAGATTGACGGTAAATGCCTTAAATTCGTGCGTCGCCCAATGTCAAATGATTGTTGAGTGTGTATATTCCAGCCAAAAAGTCACGCTTCCAGATCAAAGCTATGAGTGCAAAATCACCAATCCATGGCGTTATTTTTGACATGGATGGTGTGCTCTGCGATTCGGAGCCGTTTATTATTGAGGCTGCCGGGCGGATGTTTGCCGAACAGCACAAGGTGATAGTCAAGGCGGAGGACTTCCGTCCTTTTGTCGGCATGGGCGAAGATCGTTTCCTAGGGGGGGTGGCACAAAAATATGGCCTTGCCCTCGATATGCCCGCGGACAAGGATCGCACATATGCGATTTATCTGGATATCATTCGTGGCCGCCTGCATCCCTTACGGGGCGTCGTTGAATTTATTGCGGACTGTCGCCGGCGCGGGTTGAAACTGGCGATTGCCACCAGTGCCGATTATGTTAAAATGGCCGGCAATTTATGCGAAATCGGGCTGGCGCCGGAAATGTTTGACGCCTGTGTAAACGGCAGTGAAATCCGACGTAAAAAACCAGCGCCGGATATTTTTCTGGCGGCGGCGCGCAAGGCGCGGATACCCCCGAATGCGGCGCTGGTGATTGAGGATGCACCTAACGGGGTGCAGGCTGCGCACACCGCTGGCATGTGTGTTCTCGGTATTACCTCAAGTTTCAGTGCCGGCATGCTCAGTGCCGCCGGAGCCGACTGGACCGCGCCGGATCTGGCACAGGTGCC
>CAYYBV010000053.1:2777-10590 GCA_964469675.1 uncultured Verrucomicrobiota bacterium | reverse complement strand
ATCAGCTCGCGGCGGGGTGCGTCCATGGATTCGAAGCGGGCCTTGAGCTGGGCATTGGCCGCCTTGGTTTTGTAATAATCGTCGAACAGGCGCTCCATTGAAACAAAGGCTATAGCTGGTTCGGCTGCGTTCAAAACGGCGATCAGCGCTAAGTATAGCCCCGTTGTTGCGCAGAATGACAATAATCGGATATGCATGGTTATGTTTGTTTCAATTGGTTGTTAATTTACACACCGTTCGTCGGATCGGTAAATTGCTGATTCTGGGATTTAAAATCCATAACCCATCCAGAAGTTAAACCGGGCTGACGTGCGCTGGATGTCTTCGCCATTGATTTGCAAAGGCCAAGCATAATCCACGCGGATAGGAAAACCGGGAATATCAAGGCGCACCCCGATGCCAATATCTGAACAATACTGTAACACATCGAAGTCAAAGGCATCAAGCCAAACATTGCCGATATCATAAAACGTTGCAAATCGCAGAATGTTCTTATAAAGGGGGATCGTGTATTCGATCTGACCCAGTGCCCCCGATTTGCCGCCGATCGGTTGGCCCGCGTCGTAGGGCGATACATAGAGATATTTGAATCCGCGCAAGGTCCGCGGGCCGCCCAAAAAAATACGGTCAAAAACATGCACGTCCTGGTTGTCGCCATATTCCTGCACTGTTTGCGCCCACGCGCGCAGGCTCAAGACATGATCGAACACGATAGGCAGATAAGCAATGCCTTCGCCTTCAAAGCCGTACACATTCACGTCGAATCCCAGCGGTCCGCCGGATAATCTTCCGGAAAGGTTTATTTTCGTCCCGCGTGTCGGAATAAATACGTTGTCACGGGTGTCGTGGACGAAGTTCAGCTTTAGCGAACTGTCATTCCACGCGCCGGCATCGTTTTGAATAATTGGCACGGCATTTGTGGCGACATCATAAATCGTAATGTGCTCGACACGATAGGTAAGGTTTACCCGCTGGAAGAATCCCTTCAGTGGTTTGCCCAGTGTTACAGCCGAGCCGAGGCGTTGTTCGTTGTAATAATCGCTTAAGTTGTTACGATTGCGGTCGTACAGATCCACGCCCAGCGACAGCTTGCGGTCGAGGAACCAGGGCTCCACGAACGAAACCTCGTAGTCCTGGCGCTTGGCGCCAATCTGGGCGCGCAGGCGTAGCTTTTGACCTGCACCGGTGAAATTGGGCCAGTTTAAAAGGTCAAAATTGCCCTGGGACAGCTCGATGAAGCCCATCAGGTCGTCAACGCTGGAATATCCGGCGCCAACCATGAATTGCCCCGTACGCTTTTCCTCCACCTCGAATACAAGGTCATCCTTGGCGGGTTCCAACGTTTCGCGGGGGTAGCTGCTGACGGTTTCGAAAAAGCCCAAATTGCGTAAAATAGCCTCGCTACGCCGGATGCCTACTTGGTTGTAAACTTCGCCAGGATAAATTAATAACTCGCGGCGAATGACTTTGTCCTGGGTGCGGGTGTTGCCGCGAATATCAATGTAACGAATATTGATTAGGCTGCTTTCCGTAATTTCAAACTGGATGTCAACAACGGCGTTGGTAAGCTGGGGTTTTAAAATCGGCCTTACTGTCGTGCGCATGTAGCCTTGGCTCTGGTAATAATTGCGCAGATCATCCGCCGTTTTCTGGATTATGCCCATGGAGGCAATGGCTCCGGACTTGAGCTTGACTGTAACCCACAGGTTGGACTCCGGGAACAAAGTTACGCCGCGCAGGCTGATGGCGCCGATCCGGTACTGGCGGCCTTCCTCGATGGGGTAGGTGACTTCCAGCTTGGCATGCTCATAGGCGCGCACCTGTGGTTCGCCGATACGGGCATCAAGGTAACCCCGGTTCTGGTAGATTGCGCGCAGCAGGCTGCGGTCGGCGTCAAGGTCGTCAGGGTTATAGGCGCCACGCTTGGTGAAAAACGAAAAAATGTTCCAGAGTCGTGGCTTGATCGCCTCTTCCAGGACGTCGGGCGGTACCGATTGCTCGGCGATGGCCGACCGGTGTTTGATCCCGGCGATCAGGCACTGCCACAGGCTGGGGGGTAAATAGGTGTTGCCGGTGAAATGGACTTTGCGCAAGCTGGCGCGCTCGCCTTCCTTGACGGTTGCGGTGACATTTGCAAACCCGTTGGATTTGTTAGTGTCGATTACCCACGCCATGGTGGCGTTATGATAATAGCGCTGCTGGTACTCGGCGAGCACTTTGCGCGATTGCAGACTCATAATGGCGTCATCCACAAAATCGCCGACTTCCAGTTCCAGCCATTTGCGTACTTTTTTTTCACCCATGTTTTCCGCGCCATTTACGATTACCGGCTTTTCCAGACGCGGACGTGGCGAAACGGTGTAGAGCAGATCGAAAGCATTCGGCTGGTCCGGTACGGGCGTGAGTTCGGAATCTACGAATGAAAAATGCCCGGTGCCCAGCAGGGTCTTTACGTCGCGGGCGATGCGGCGTTGATCGAGAGTATCGCCGGCCTGGACGCTGAGATGGGCAAATACAAAAGCCTCGTCCTGGAGCACGAGGCTGCGCGAAACTACCTGGACCTTGTGGACTATGGCGGCGTGGAGCGCCATTGGCAGGAGCAAGCAGCCGAGTGCGATCAGGCGGTACAACCGCAGCAGGCTCATGCTTCCCCTTCCGTCGCAAGTTCCGGCTCCTGGCCATAGTTACTGCGCGCCATATTCTCAAAGCGCATGACTTCGTCCCGGAAAATGAGTTTGATGTCACCGGTTGGTCCGTTGCGCTGTTTGGCGATGAGGACATGTGCTACATTGGGGTTCTCGTCCGTGGCCTCGCCGCCATAGCCGCCTTCCTTGCCGGAATCGTCTTTATAATCGTCTTTGTACCTGCTTGGCCGGTACAACAGGCACACGACATCGGCATCTTGTTCGATGGCGCCTGAGTCACGCAGGTCGGCCAGGCGGGGTTTGCCTTCACGCTCACGGGCTTCCGGCGCACGATTGAGCTGGCTGAGCGCCAGGACCGGAACCTTCAGTTCCTTGGCCATGTTTTTTAACGATCCCGAAATGTAGGCGATTTCTTGCTGGCGTCCTTCACGACTGCGCTCCTTGGCATGCAGCAGTTGCAGGTAGTCCACGACAAAAAGTTGGATTCCGTGTTTTTTTTTCATGCGCCGGGCGCGCGAGCGCAGTTCCATGATTTCCAATCCGCCCGTATCGTCCAGGAAAATCGGGGCCTTCATCAGGATATCGGCCGCCTGGGCCAGCAGGCCATGATTGGTCGGGGTGATCTGCCCGGAGGAAATCCGGTGCGCCGGTACGGCGGCATGGCTGCTCAACATGCGCATGACCAGCTGCTCGCGCGACATTTCCAGGCTGAAAATCCCCACCGGCCGTGGTTGGCCATCCGTTCGGCCGAGAACGACATGTTCGACAATATTCATGGCCAGCGAAGTCTTGCCCATGGAGGGCCTTGCCGCCAAAACATTCAGATCCTCATTGTGCAGGCCAAGTAGGTTCGCATCCAGATCAATGAATCCGGTCGGGATTCCGCTGGTCCCTTTTCCGGTCACCTTGATATGCTCAATAACCCCCATCGTTTGCCGGACGGCTGCGTCCCAGGGCAACATGCTGCCGTGCCGGTTTTCTGAAATGCTGAAAAAATCCTGCTCAACTTTGGACAGGACATGGTCGGCATCTTCTTCGGAGGTGTAACATTCCTGTTCGGAATTACGGGAACAATCCACAATGCGGCGCAGGAGGTGCTGTTGGCGGACCATGTCGATGTAATATTCGGCGTGGGCGGCCGTGGGGATGGCGTCCAACAGGTGGTTCAGGTAGGCCGTGCCGCCAATTTCATCCAGTTTGCCTTGCACGGACAGGCGATCGGCCAAGGTGAGCACGTCGATCGGACGTAACGCCTTGGCCATTTCTTCCATGGCGGCAAAAATGACTTGATGCGCGCGCCCGTAAAATGATTCCGGCTCAATTTGCTTTTCGACGCAGAAGTCATACACTTTCTGGGCGTCAAGCAGGATGGCGCCCAGTACACCGCGTTCCGCGTCATCATTATACAACGGCTTGCGATCGTGGCTCGCCGGTTTAGCGGCGGAACCGGTTTCCGCGGGCATGGTTTTATTCTCCAACAACCCAGACTTTCAGCGAGGCCTCGACTTCGGGGTGCAATTTAACCTTGATCGTGTAAACGCCAAGTTCACGAATGGGGTCGACCAGGGTGATTTTGCGCCGATCCAACGTGATCTTTTGCGCCTTGAGCGCATCGGCGATATCGTTGGCGTTGACCGAGCCGAAGAGTTTGTCGTTTTCGCCAACCTTTACCGTAATCGTGCAGGAAGCCTGCTCGATGGCCTGGGCCAGCGCCTGGGCCGCCGCGCGATCTTTCTGCTGACGAAGCTCGCGCTCCAGCCGGTTTTTCTCCAGGCGTTTCAAGGCGGCATTACTTATGCCCACGGCCAGCTTGCGGGGGATGAGATAATTACGGGCATAGCCCTCGCTTACTTTTACCGTCTGGCCTTCCAGTCCGAGTCCGTCAACGTCTGCCATTAGTATCAATTCTAGCGCCATGTGTTTCCTGGCCTTTCTATCTGACCAATCCCATGACCCGCGCCCGGCGGATCGCGTGTTTTAGCTGCCGTTGCTGTTGGGTCGTTGTGCCCGTAATGCGACTGGGCATGATTTTGCCGTGCTCGGTCATGAATTTTTTCAATAATTCGGCATCTTTGTGATCAATGTGATTAATGCCTTCCAAATACCGGCATCGTTTTTCTTCCGAGAAAAAACCGAAACTTTCCCGGGGCTCCCTTTTGCGAATGGTTTTCTTGCTCTTTTTCACGCTGGCCTCCTATTATCTTAAGTGTTATTTAAAACGCAACGATTTACTGCGGATTATGACGTTTGCCCGGATAAAAAACTTAAAACCAAGGCTTGGTTGCCCTGCTTGTCGCTAATGTCCGGCAATGGCGCTCAAAATGGCAAGTTGTCGGCGTCTCCTTTTTCTGCGCCGGGCCCCGCTGGCGCCGGCGGCTCGGCAGTTTCACTGTCCGCTGCCGCCCTGGGGACGGCCTCGGACGCCTCGCCGGCATCCACCGGCCGCTTGAGCCGATCAAGGAACTGGATGCGATCGGCATGCACGCGCAGGCGGTTTTTCTTTTCGCCGTTGGTTTCCCACTGTTCGTAACGGAGCGAACCTTCGACCAGGATGGCCGAACCTTTCTTAAGGTATTCCCCGGCCATTTCCGCCTGCTTTTCCCAGGCAACGATGCCGACAAAACAAGTCTCTTCCTTGAATTCGCCGGAGGTTGTCCGGTATTTCCGGTTAATGGCCATGCTCAAATCGGCCACGGCTTTACCTGATGGTATGTATCGGATTTCTGGGTCCCGCGTCAGATTGCCGATTAGAAAAACACGGTTGAGATTAGCCATGGCTGCATTCCTTTTATTGCATTAATGTCAAACATTTTCGCTGCAACGCGGCCCGCAGGTCAAGCGCTGCAGAATGCGCTTAAGTTTTTGCCGCTTTTTCCGTTGGCTTGCCACTTTTATCCTTTTCCTTGGCGGCATCGCGTGCGGGTGACGGTGCGAGGGTGATTTGCACCCGGAACACGTCTTCGTTCAATTTATACCGCTCGCGCAAGTGTGCTATTTTAGCGGGGTCAATTGTAAATGTCAGCAGTATGTAAAACCCAGAGTCTTTTTTCTTCATCCGTCGCGCAAAAGTCTGGCGTCCCATGCGCGTGGTGTGGTCCACCGTGCCGCCCTGCTTGGTGATTTCGGCGCGGATTTTATCCAGCTTGTCTTCCAGCGTTTGCTCGTCGACCGGCTGTGCAAGAATAATCAGGCTTTCATATTTTTTCAAGAGTTTCTCCTTGTCGTTGCGTATTGAATTTATTCATGGCCGCTTCCGCTCCGTGCACTGTCAAGTATTGTACCGCCGTGGCGGCCGTGACAATCATTGCGCGGGCACTCTCTCGTAGTTCGGTCGCAAAGGGTGTCAATACGTGCGCGACCAAATCACGGTCTTCCCGCCGACCAATACCCAGCCGGATGCGCACGAACTGGTCTTGACCCAAGCACCCCAGAATGGAAAGCAGTCCCTTGTGCCCGCCGCCACTGCCGCCAACCCTGATCCTCAACCTGCCCACCGGCAGGTCGGCATCGTCCAAAATAACAAGCAGGTCAGCCGGTGTGATGCCCAACTTGTGGGCTATGGCTGCCACCACCGGGCCGCTTTGATTCATGAAAGCGCCGGGCTTGACTAGCATAACCGCGTTGCCGCCCAACATTGTTCGTGACAGGCGGGCCTTGAAACGTAAACTGCGCCGCAAGACACAATCACATTGCGCTGCCAATAAATCAATAACCTCAAAGCCGACATTATGCGGCGTGTGTTCGTATTCTTTGCCGGGATTTCCCAGGCCAACGATCAGTTTCACTTTTTGGCGTTCTCCGGGAGGCCATGAAGCGCAACGCGCCGGGCGTGTTATTTCTTTTCTTTGCCCTTGGGTTCCTTGCCTTTCTCCGTCTTGGCCTCCGGTTCTTTGGCCTTGCTGTCTTTGCCTTTTGCTTCCGGCGCTTCCTTCGTTGCTTCTTCGCCTTCCTTCTCGGCGCCGATCACTTCCGGTTCGGCCGTGCCCTCCGCCGCTGCTTCCTCCGGCTTCACCTCTTCTTCGATGTGTGGTAGGAGTACTGAGGCAATCGCAATATCCGCAGCGGTGATCATCGTTATTTTTGAGCGGTCAAATTGAAGGTCGCGCACAAAAAGGCTGTTGCCGATTTTTAGCTGGCTGACGTCCATGGTCAATTCCTTGACGATATCCATCGGGAGGCATTCCACGTCCACGGCGCGCAGCAGATGTTCGAGGATGCCGCCTTCCTGACTGACGCCAACCGGCTCGCCCGTTAATCGGATGGCGACCGGCACACGCAATTTGCGGGTAAGTGATATTTCGAGGAAATCCACATGTGTCAAGTGGTCACAAATATGATCGCGCTGGATGTCCTTTAACAGCACTTTGCGGGGCGTGGCGTCATCTACCGCCAGGTCCATAATCAGGTTTTCGTTCGCCCGTTGGCGGAGTAAGAGCTCAAACTCGTGCCGTTTAAGCTGGATTGGCTGAGATTGGCCTTTGGTGTCATAGACGATGCCGGGCAACCAGCCGTCTTTGCGCAGGCGGCTCACGCGGCGCGAGCCGCGAACATCACGTTTGTTTGCCACCATTTTGATACTATCTGTTTGCTGAACCATGAATCTCTCCTCTATAGGCTAAATTTTGAACAATGACGATACCGACTGATTGTTGTGAATGCGCCGGATGGCTTCTGCGAACAAATCGGCCACCGACAGCACATGCACCGGCAAGGTGTCGGGGGTTATCCTTAAGGGTACGCTATCGGTTACAATGAATTCCTGGATGGCCGATTGCTTCAGGCGCGCGTAGGACTGCCGCGATAATGTTGCGTGCCCCCGCCCCTTTAAGGAGCTTGGCGGCCGCGCAGAGTGTGCCGCCGGTCGTAATCAGATCGTCCACCAAAATGCAGGTTTTGCCCTTTACGTCACCGACCAGGTTGTATGATTCGACTTCAGTTGGGCTGATGCGCTGCTTGGCCACGATCGCTAGCCCCGAGTTTAACAGGCGCGAGTATTGATAGGCCATCTTCATGCCGCCGGGGTCGGGGGAGACCACGACCGGATTGATCAGCTCTTTTTCGCGCAGATATTTAACGATTACCGGGGTGGCGTAAAGGTGGTCCACCGGTATGTCGAAAAAGCCCTGGATTTGCTGCTTTTTGATGTCACGCACCGCGATGAGCTTATT
>CAYYBV010000053.1:0-2767 GCA_964469675.1 uncultured Verrucomicrobiota bacterium | reverse complement strand
GGCCACCAGCAGATTGGCCACTAGTTTGGCCGTGATTGGCACACGTGGCTGATCTTTGCGGTCCTGGCGCGCATATCCGTAAAAGGGCATGACGGCCGTAATACGCGCCGCCGAAGCGCGCCGCATGGCATCAATCGTGATCAGCAGTTCCATGACGTGCTCATTGGGAGGATAGCAGGTGGGCTGCACAATGAACACATCCTTGCCACGGATGTTTTCATCAATTTTAACGGCGATTTCGCCGTCTGGAAAACGGTTGATTTTGATTTTGCCAAGCGCAACCCCCAGGTTGCGGGCGATACCCTCGGCCAAGGGGGGGTTAGCGCTGCCAGAAAAAATTTGTAACATAAGTTCCTTCCTGCGGCCTTGCCCGACCAGGATTTGAACCTGGACTCTGGCCTCCAAAGGGCCGTGTGCTGCCATTACACCATCGGGCAGACCGACATAAAATCAACAATACGCCCGCCCGCCGGATGTCGTTGATAGCGGCGATCAATCAAATTGTCTGTGCCACACATGTCCAGGCCGGGCACCCGATGGTTTGATGCAGTTGCTTTTCCAGGGCGAACCCATGATCTGCATCACTAACCAGCGCATACAGGGTTGAACCCGAACCGGTCAACTGTATACCGAGTGCGCCGGCAGACTCAAGTTTATTTTTTATTAGTGCCAGGACCGGATATTTCTGGAATACCGTTGCCTGGAGTGCGTTGAAGAGGCCGGCGGCGACCATTTCCGTCACACCCTCTTCCAAACCGGAAACAACTTGGTGAAACTTATCCGGCGGAGGCGCGGATGTCAAGTCAGTCTTATAACGCGCATAGATGTCAGATGTGGAAACGGCGAAGCCCGGATATACCAGGAGCAGCCACAATGGTTTTTGCTTGTTACGGCGCAGGGCGGTAAGCTGTTCCCCAGTGCCTTCCATACACAGGCTGCCACCCTGTATCAGGGCTGGAATATCACAACCCAGTCGTGCGCCCAGCGATATCAGACGATCTTGGTTCAGTCCGGTTTGCCAGAGCGTGTTCAAACCCTTGAGCACGGCCGCGGCGTCCGAACTGCCCCCGCCCAGGCCGGCACCCATGGGGATATTCTTTTCGAGCATGATCCGGACGCCACCGGGGTGGCCGGTAACCTCTTGCAGCAAGCGGGCGGCGCGTGTGGCCAGGTTTTCTTCCGGGCGACACATGGCCATGGTCCAGGAAATCCCCGGCAATTTCAGATTGTTGTCCACTATAATTTCAATGGCGTTGGGTTGGTTTTCCAGCACAACTCGATCATATACGGAAACCGGCAGGACGATGCTTTTGATATTGTGATAACCATCCGGCCTTTTTCCTAGAATATCCAGGAAAAGGTTTATTTTTGCCGGGGCCTTAATTTCCATTCGCTGCATGGTATGTGCTTTCTTAATTTTGTAAAACGCAACCGGTGTTTATCCTTGAGAAAACATAAAATGTCAAATAGAAACATAACAACCATGGTGCGCCGCCTGTTATGTAAAACGCGCGGTTGCCGTTGCTTTAAATTAAATTTCAACAGAGATTGGCGCGGGTTGGTTTAAAAAATGCTTCACCTAATGTAAACGGCTATGGGGGCATGTTCTTTGAAAACAAAAATAAATAATACCCTGCCTGGCTCGTGATATGGGGGTTGAAGATTATTTTTCAAAAAATATAATCAGGGAACCGCGTGTTCCAGTTGATTTAAGAAAAAAAATCATGACTCACCCACGACTTGTGGTGGGGTGTTATTTTTGGGGTGGATCATTTTTGGGCGGACATTTTTTTGGGTAAAATCCTGTCAAATTTTAGAAAATGACAGGCTGACGGCGTGCGGTTTAATGCGGAAAGCTTTATTCATAAAAAATTTTTTTAAGGTTGCCGCTGTTAATTTTTATGTTGTTATCATGTGCGGACGTGTTAGATTCCATGCGCCTGAATGCATTTATCTGGTGTTTGTCAAATAGGTCGTAAGATTTGGGAGGCTGATGCAACTGGACCCTTTAAAACTCAAGGACTGGCAGATTGCTGAAGCGGCGGAAGGGAACATGAAGCCGTTTGCACAACTGGCGGCGGATATGGGCTTGCAGTCAAATGAGCTTATTCCCATGGGCCGTCAATTAGGCAAGGTTGATTTTATTAAAGTGCTTGCGCGCCTGCAAAACGCGCCCAGGGGGAAATATGTTGACGTCACGGCGATTACGCCGACACCACTGGGCGAAGGTAAGACCACCACGACCATGGGTTTGGTGGAAGGTTTGGGTAGAATGGGCAAGCGCGTAGTTGGCGCGATTCGCCAGCCGAGTGGCGGGCCAACCTTCAACGTTAAGGGCTCGGCGGCCGGTGGCGGCCTGGCGCAGTGTATTCCGCTTACGCCGCTTTCGATTCGCCTGACCGGTGACATTGATTGCATTACGAACGCCCATAACCTTTCGATGGTGGCGCTAACTTCGCGGATGCAGCATGAGCGTAATTACGACGATGCGCGCCTGGCGCGGGGAGGACTCAAGCGCCTGGATATTGATCCGCAACGGGTTACCACCAGGTGGGCGATTGATTTCTGTGCGCAGGCCCTGCGCAATATCACCATCGGTAAAGGAAGCAAAATGGATGGCTTGGAAATGGAGTCCGGTTTCCAGATTACGGTTTCCAGCGAAATCATGGCCATTTTGGCGGTCGCAAAAAATCTGAAGGATTTGCGCGAGCGTATGGGGCGCATTGTTATGGCCTATAGCCGCAGCGGTCATCCCGTGACCACCCGT